>JAUVCJ010000016.1 GCA_030595765.1 Thermoplasmatota archaeon
CTCCTGTTTGAGGATCATCGATTCCCTCTTCGACCTGAACCCATATCCAGTCCGGTATGACTCTGGAATAATAGCTGTATGCATAACCACTTAGGGTAATGGTCTCGCCGAGTTCTGCTACACCATAGGTGTTCATGCTTATTGAGAAATCGGTATATCTCATGTGAATGCTATCGTAATCCTCTACATCTACAGCATCAATGGTTCCACTGGCCAAGATCTCATAATCGATGCCATCTGTAAGCAAGGCTGGAGTTGTGTATGTGAACTGATAGTGGCCTGTGGATATCCAGGTTGGGGTGATGGTGGGTATTATGCTGACCGCACCTGTGATATCGACCTGAAGGTCGGTAATGTCAACAAGGGTCTCTCCGTATGTGCCGAAGATGTCCCATGTCTCGGGGGTATCCCAATTATAACTAGTACTAGCCTGGCGACTCATCCTCAATTTGGGTCCGATCTCGATGTTTAGCACATCAACAGACCAGTCGGTTCCAAGTGTGCCATTGACCTCTATAAGGTAGTCAATGCCCTCTGGGTTGTTTGCCTGGGTTGGCAAGTCGATACTAGCCTCGTAAACACCAGCTGATGTCATTCTGGGGGTAAAGATTACATCTTCAAGCAATTCATAGTTCCAGGAGCTGGTATTGAACCAATAGGCAGTCAGGTTGAGGTCGTCGGCTTCCACGTTCTGGTTCCCATAAACGGTCTCAACTGTGAAGCCTATGGTCTCACCTATTACTGGCCTGTCAGTTAGATATGCATGGGTGCGAAGGCCAAGGAAAATGTATTCCACAGCTTCAGCAGTCTCTGTACCAGCACGTGTTCCTGCCAGGGTTGCTACTGCTTCTATCTTGTAGTTCTTCTGATCATAGCCAATACTGGCAGGTATTGTCCAGTCCCACCCATAGTTGCCAGTGCTGGTTACATAGCTGGTGCCGCTAATGTCGGTTCCCAACTCATCGTAATACTCATCATTGGAGATGCCATAGACCTTAATGAAGAGAGTAGTTGGAGTGATGGGTTCATATCCCTTCTCAACTTCGATGTCGAAGTGGATCTGCTCTCCTGGGACGCTGCTGCCGCTTTTGCTGATGCTGACAGATAGCCCGCCTTCAGAGCTAGAGTATACTGAGAACCCTCTATGTGCTGTATCCTCATTCACACCATGCTTTGCATAAACCGTATACTGGACGTATCCCCATTCCCTTACATCATCAGGGATGACCTGGGAAAATGTGTACTTTCCAGTGGATACTCTTGCTTCGGTGAGTTCTCCAGTATGGGAATCATATTCAGTATCAGTATAACTGAATGAGATCTCCAACGTATCTGCGTCTACCAGTACGCCCTTGTCGTACACATAGACCACCAACCCTACGGTCTCTCCAGGCTCGACGGATCCAGTTTCGGTTCCATCAGCCAGAAGGAGTATGACCTTCAGGGAATCGTTTCCGATGACCTCAGGTACCGCACTTGCCAATGCAGGCAGGGCGGATAGAGCCATCAACAAAGCCATGGCAATAGCCAGAATCTTTGATATTTTCATTAGAATACCACCTTCTGAGGTTTACAATCCCTCAGCTTCTGCGATGGACGATGTTCTTGTATATAAAGCTTATCCGATAGTATATATGCATATATAGAAGCCAGTAGATAGACAATATATGTCCGCACTTCAATCTTCAACCAGGTATTGCCCTACCAGTTCCTTTGCTGCCGCCCTCTTCTCTTGGAGGTCTATGAGGAGTGTCTTGACCTTTTCAGCAGCCAGTTTCTTGCAGTTTCCGCACATCTGGGTGCCTGCCTTGCATCCTTCCATTATGCCTTGCAGCTCCATGTCGTCCTCGATTAGATGGTAGGTGAACAATTCATAGACAACGCATTGGCCAGGCTTTCCACCGTTAGTCTTGTGATCCTCAAGCGATATGCCGCCACCAGTCTTTGCAGACATAACTTTCTTTGCAGCGAGGTCGGGGTCATCAGTTATGAACACCGCGCTATCCGGTCTGGACGAGGACATCTTGTCCATGGTCAGATTGCTCAGGAATCTGTGGTAGGTGGAAGCTGGAGGATAGAATACATACGGGTTTCTCTTGAATTCAATTTGGACCAGCTCCCTGTCCATCTTTCTCATGGTATTTTCCAGCATCCAGTCTTCCTCGAACTTGTCTCCCACATAGAGGGCCTTGTAGCCTACGTTCTTCTCAAGCTTTGTCAGCCCAATGTTCTTGAATGCAATTTCAGCCAGATCTAGAAGCTCTTCCACGCCTTCATCGACCTTGACGAAAGCTCCAAGCTTGCCGTCCTTTGTTACCCTGACATTGAATAGTCTGTGGGCAGTTGCTATGTCTCTTGTAATCCTCATGTGAGGGTCCTGGTCGACTCCAACTGGCACAAGCGTTGGTCTTGGGCCGCCATATTTTTCAAGCTGAACATGAAGGATGTCCCCTACCTGAACAAGAGGTGCCTGGACATGTGCCATGCTTGTGGAATCATCAAATCCGTAGATGGCCTTCATTGTGGACCAGTTCACCTTGCGAGACAATAGGTATCCAAGATCCTTGACCGCTCCCCTGCCTGACTGAAAATAGAGCTGGGTCTTTTCGGGCTTGAGCCCAAGAGCAATGTAGGTGGTGATATACTCATTTATCGCAACCTCTCTTGCCTTATCCAGTGGGATGTTTCGGGTTGCAAACGATTCGATGTCAGCCACAGCGATGAAAATGTCTGCACCCAGAGTTTGGTAATACACGATCTGGTCTATCAGGGTCTTGTGCCCCAGATGCATCTTTCCAGAAGGCATCAGACCTGTAAGGATAGCCCATGGCAACTTCTGATCGATCGCATCCTGAATGTACTCAAAGCCCCGATGGCCAAAGACAATCCCTCTGCGAAACAACTTGGGAGGGTCTGGCAAACAATCAGTGTCAAAAGGCTTGATCCCGAACTGGTCTCTAAGCTTGGCATAATCCTCGTACTGGGTGCTAGCCCATGGGTCGATACGCAATTCATTATCATCCATGTTTTCAACTCCTGAAATTGAACATTCATGCTTATTGAAAAACCGAAACGGCCCACCGATAAAATAAGTTTGCCATGGTAGACAGCATCAATTCATTTGGAGAGATGCAATTCATTCGGAGAGGTACATTTGATTCAGGGGGAGCACAATTCATTTATGGGCATCTCACATATCCGGAGGCATGAGCGGTCAGGGATTGGTTTCAGAGGTGCTGACTGCAAGAGGCCCGTCAGGCTGGAGCAAGGAGAAGAAGTTCCTTGCTCTGGGAGCCATAGCCGTTGTGTCTATCATCGTTTTGGGGGTACCGCTCTCATCCATAACCTTCGAGCCCGAGCTAAACTACCAGATCATCGATTTCGATTATGAGCACGCCTACCAGGACCTCGAAGCGCTTGTCTCCATCGGGCCAAGAATGGCAGGGACCCAGGGGGAGAGGTTCGGGGCTGAATACATCCTGGCAGGATTCAAGGATGCTGGCTTGGATGCCCACATCGAGGAATTCACAGAGATGCTATGGGAGGCCGATGATGCCAGCATATCACTTGTTCCATATCGGCCAGTCTTGGATGTTCCAGACCCAACAGCTAGCCTCATCAATTTTGAGCATACTGTCGACTTTGTGCTTCAGGTCTATTCCGGGAGCCGGGGTTGGAGCAACATCAGGGATGACCTGGAAATATTCGATGCTGGCAGGGGCATGAACGATTCGGATTATCAGGGCGTTGAAGGCAAGGCCGCCATCATCAGACTTGACGGAAGCGACCAGTCCAATTCTATCCTGTTCTTTAAGGCATGGGAGCTGGGTGCTGCTGCTATTATCTTGAACAATAACATCCATGCCGAGCAGATAGGATACGTTCCAATCGTAAAGGGCTCCCCCCAGCCGGAGTCATACCCATCAGCGGATTATCCAGACATCCCGCTCATCATGGTGTCCAAAGAAATGGGCGAGGTGATATTGTCCCAAGAGGCCACAGCTAGACTCAGATTAAACATCCAGACCACCATAGAAGAGAGGCAGATACAGGTGGTCATTGGGGATGTCCGAGGTAGCATGTATCCAGAAGAGGTCATCATGTTAGGGGCTCATCATGATACGCATTATGTATCTGCTGGGGCAGTAGACAACACAGTAGGCGTGGTATCGATCATGCAGCTTGCAAGGGAGTTCTCCACCCTCAACCCCAAAAGAACAGTGAGATTTGCAACATGGGGTGGAGAGGAGGAGGGGCTTTTTGGCTCCATTGGCTATTACCTTGAGCACAAGGCCGACCTGGATCGTAATCTCCAATATTACTCCAATTTCGACATGAGCCATGTTGATCTTGATAGGGGGAACGTTCTCCCAATTAGCTCCAACGACAACCAGACTATTGAGCATCTATGGCGCATTACAGATCAGCTATTTGAGCAGGAACCGGAGCTGGACTGGACCTTTGACGTCTCCATTGGGTGGAGCCAGCTACATCAGAGCAGTGATCAGGCATATTACGCCCAGAATGGATTCCCAGTGATCTCTTGCTGGGGCTCTGGTTCCTATGAATATCATACTTATCTGGATACTATAGACCGCGTACATCCCATCAGCCTACAGCTCGGGGCTCGCATCATTGGCAGCTATTCTTTATACCTGGCTAACCTTTGATACGCACGTTGGATGAGCAATATACAACCAGCTTGGGCGCGCACCACACATTATGAATTAGCAATACCCAATCTAGACGCAAAACCCAGATTATGACTGAGCAAAGCACTCAATAATCTCCCATCCGTAGCATAATGCAATATTTCTATTAATTTTTCTACTGATATAATGCAATATTTCAGTCACTTATGTGAGTTTTTTGTGACATTATGAGGGGGAGTGATTATATCTTATAGGTTATTAGAAGCTCCCAGAACTTTTTTGAAATATGGTTCAATGGTGAAATGTTAGTATTAGTCACCGAATCCCGTTGGTTCTCGTAAAAATGGGCGCTGTTGGGCTTCTTTTGAATAAAAAGAGCCAAATGAACGACTCTGGCCCAACCGATATCTTTATATTCCTGCTATTTAATAGTTTATAATAGTCTATACTAGGGGTTTTCAAAATGGCTTCCAGCTACCTTAAAGCCCTCCAGATTACTAAACAGCTGGAGCAGAAGGCAAAAGAAGCGACCAAGTATAGACAACAGGCTGAAGATGGAATTGAGACTGTTGAAAACGCTATCAAAGCAGCGAAAAAGCTTGATGTGAACGTTGCAAAGGCCGAGGCAGCGTTGCAAGCTGGCCAGGAAGCCCTAAAAGACAAGGACTACGAGAAAGCCGTTGCCAAGATAGACAAGGCCAATGATGAGATTCGCAAGTCCAGAGAGGAATTTTTCGATAGAATCATGCAATCCTCAGAATTGCTTCTGGAAATGACTAGGGGCATGGATGCGGTATCAGATGAGAGCGAGAGCCTTCTGGATGAGGCACGAAAGGCTCTAAAGGACGGAGACCTTGAGAAAGCCGTTGAGAAGTCCAAGCGATCCTACGAAATATCCGAGAGGGTGCTTCACGAGAAAGTATCCGAGACATTTACAACAGCCCAGTCCATGGTAGTACTAGCCAAAGACATGGATCGGGATGTCACCAAGGCCGAGGAATTCCTGAACAAGGCCAGAACAGCCATAGAAACTTCCGATTTTGAGACCGCTCTCAAAAACATCGGCGGCTCTCTTGAGGAAACTGGCAGCGTTCTGGAGCATCACATCCTGAAGACCATAGAGGAGGCAAAAGAGCTAGTTAGCATTGGCTCCAAGATGGAAGCCGATATCCTTGAGGGAAAGACCCTCCTTAGAGGGGCTGAGCGTGCCACTGAGGAGATGGATTACGAAAAAGCCCTGGATAAGGGAACCAAGGCTCTTGCAGACCTTCATCGTACAATTAAATCACAACTTGATAGGTTCATATCCACTTCCAAAAAGCTCATGTCCCAGGCCAGAGAGAATGGCGCCGATGTGGATGAATCTGGCCGCATAATCAGCAAGGCTGAATCCGCAATGGAAGCGAACAGGTATGAACGGACGCTTGATCTGATAAATGAAGCCATAGAATACACAGAGAACGCCCAGTTCCAGACAGTTCTCAAGATCATTTCCCATTCGCGGAACAAATTCATCACTGCAAAGAACATTGGAGTTGACCTTAGCAAGGCAATGGAGTATCTGGATAAGGCAAGAACAGCCCTTAGAGATAGCGAATTCACCAAAGCCATTGAAATGGCCAAGAACGGTGAGAGTGAGCTGCAAAAAGCCATTCAGGACTATGAGACGGCATCCCAGGGCATCGAGAGCGTCCAGGCAGCCTTCAACGAAGCTCAGGAGCTAGGTGCTGATACCTCACAGAGCAAGGAGCTTCTGGATAAGGCAAGGGCGATGTTGGAAAATCAGGATTTTAGCTCAGCTCTGGACCTTGTTACCCAGACCCGCGAGCTTACAGAAAAAGCCGAGTACGACCATGTGCTGGAGTCAATTGAACAGGCCGAGTACTTGATGACAATGGGTGAAGAGTCTGGACTAGATGTATCTGAGGCCAACGACCTGCTTGACCAGTCCATTTCATCAATGAAGTCAAAGAGCTATCAGGAAGCGATCGAGTTCTCCACAAAATGCCAGTACATCACAGGGGAGTTGCTGGCGGAAAGCATCAAAACCATCACAGAAAGCCTGACCAAGCGGATAGAGGAGGCTGAGAAGACAGGCCAGGAGATTGGAGATAGCAAGGGGCTATTGGAGAAGGCTGTGGAAGCGCTTAGGCTCAAGGACTACACCAACTCCCGCAAACTGGCCGAGCAATCCAGAGAGCATCTGGAAGCAGCCCAGTCTCAAATTGCCCAGGACACGCTTGATGATGCAAAGAGGATGCTTGACCTGATGGCCGATATGGGTCAGGATGTAGCAAACATTGGCGCGCTCATCAAACAGGCAGATAATGCAATGCGTGAGGAGAAGTATGAGAAATCATTGGAACTTTCAAGGCTGGCCAGGACCGAGCTGGTCAAGCTTCAGATGAACACCGCCAATGATACCTTCAACAATGCAAAGGCTGTAATAATCGAGGTCAAGAAGGTTGGCATTGACATCTCAGGGTTCAGGGAGCCTCTGTTCAAGGCCAAGGAAGAACTTGATAAGGGCAATTATGAGGCTGCGTTCGAGATAGCTTCCAAGCAGCGAGAGGAAGCCGAAAAGCTCATGGACCTGCGTGAAAAATCCATCAAGGCTCTATCCCACGCCGCTGGGATGCTTACCAATGCTCGCAAGGATAATATAGATGTGGCGCCGGTTAAAAAGATCGTTCTCGAGGCCAAGGCCATGTTCCAGTCCGCAAAGTTCGAGGACACCATAGAAAAAGTCCAGGAAGCTCAGGTCGAGCTTGAAAAGCTGACTGCACAATATTCGGCTGCTAAAAAGATACTTATGGCCAATGAAAAGCTCAAAGAGGGCAAGGAGCTTGAGCTGGACATTGATTCTGCCGAGTCACTTTTGAAGCAGGCCAAAGAAAAGATCAAGGACAAGGACTACCCATTGGCTCTGGAAAATGCGAACAAGGCAATTCAGGAGATTGATGAGCTAATTAGAACCAACTCCGAGGCCGACATCGAAAAGGCCAGGACCATGATAACCGAGGCAAAGAAGGTGGGTGTGGATGTACTTGTACTTGAAAAACTGATAGAGAAGGCCAAATCCTTCTATGATCGGGAGGAGTTTGCAAGGGCTTCCCAGTATGCGGTTCGCAGCCAGAAAGAGATCGAGGAGCTTAAAGACCACTGCCAACTTTCAGCTAGGACTATTCAGATGGCTCAAGCAAAGATTGCCGAGGTGGAAAGCATCCAAGCTGACACCACCCAGGCCAAAACCCATCTGGATGAGGCAATGAAGATACTACGAGCCAATGATTACATCCATGCCATCGAAGAGGCAAAGAAGAGCATCCAGGCTGCTCAGGACTCTAGGCATGCTTATGTAGCCAGCACGATCGAATCATTTAGAGAGATGGTAGCCAATAGAAAGAAGGAAAATGTGGAGACTACCGAGGCAGATGAGCTTTTGAACAGGGCTGATGCCGCTTTGGCAGCTGAGAAATATACAGATGCACTTCAGCTAGCAATGCAGAGCGAATCAGAGATGGAACGCAAGGAGCTTCAGCTCAACATGGCTCAAAACGCCTTGAAGATCGCCACGGAGAATTTAGCCCTTGTGAAGAAGGATGGCATCGGGGTAAAAGCAGCCGAAGCCATGCTGAAAAAGGCCGAAACAGCGCTCAAGCAGGGAGATTATCCCGATGCCCTGGAAAAGGCGGTGCAGTGCAGTGATCTTGTCAATGAGGCCAATGAGAAGAGCCAAGAGTGCAAGAACATGCTAGAGGCTGCAAGAGCAAGGATAACAGAGGTATTCAAATCCGGTGCCGACATTGACCAGGCAAAGGACATATTCGAGAAAGCAAAGGCATTGATGGAAGGCCAGAACTACGATTCGGCTGTTGAACTGGCCAAAGAATCGATGAACAAGGCAAAAACTTCCTACAGAAGCCACATACTCACACTGTTTGATGGTCTGGAGGAGCTTATTCCTACTGCGCAGGCCGTAGGAGTCGACATCACCCATACCCAGACCGAGGTGAAGACTGGTAGAGAGTATGTTACAGAGGAAATGTTCACCGAAGCAAAAGAGCTTCTGGACACTGCTGCCAAGGAACTGCGCACTAGCATTCAGGAGAGGGTCAATAGCCGACTCAAGGCCTTTGCAGACATGATCAAGACCCTCAAGGCAAAAGGGGCTGACACAAAGAAGTTGCAACTGAGTATTGGCGAGGTTCGAAAGGCCATGAAGAAAGATGATTACATGGCCTTGGGCAAGCTCATTCAGGCCACAGCTGCCGAGGTAAAGAACCTGGCACAGCAGGCATCCAAATTCAAGGGAAGAGCCGATGACATCGGTGGCAAAATACTTTCAGCCAAGAAGTTCGGCATAAATCTATCGGAAGCCGAGAACATATTTGAAAAAGCAAAGATAGAGGCCGAGAAGAACGAGACCAAGGCAGTAGGGATGCTAAAATCCGTGGAGGCCGAGATCGAGAAATCCATAGACAATTTCAGCCCGAGGTTGGAGGTCAAGATGGGATCTGGCGAGGGACTGGAGATCGGCAGAGAGACCCAGATCGAGCTATCCCTCAAAAATAGCGGCAAGTCCGTTGCAAAGAATGTTTCCATCACCTTTGATGGGCCCTTTGAGATCGCTTGCGAGACTGAGGTGAACGTCATACCAGGCGGAGGGGAGCGCCCTATCCCGTTGGGTGTCAAACCCGGTGAGTCTGGAGAGGTCAAGCTCAAGGTAAAGACCGAATTCACCAGATTATTTGATGGAAAGGAACTTTCAACAACCCAAACACTTACCCTCAAGGTAAACAAAGCCACTCCTGACTACCAGAAGATGAAAGCTGCCGAGGCCACCAAGTGTCAAGTCTGCAAGGGAGCCATCAAAACAGACATGAATATGATCAGATGCAGATGCGGCAAGGACTTCCATGAGGCCTGCGCCACAAGGGCAGCAGTATGCCCGGACTGTGGCACCTCGCTCAAGCCAAAGACCGTCAAGAAGAGGGTTGCCCTTAAGATCTGAGTTTATTCCTACTCGTAGGTCGGGCATTAATGTTTAGCAATTCCTTCTACCACCAATATCCAATAAACAGTTAACTTCAACAGTCACATTCAACAGTTAAATTAAACATTAACCCTGGGATGAGTTCATGAAGTCATACAAGGAGGTTGTAAAAGACCGCTACGGTGTGCGGGAGAGTAAGGATGGAGGCGATCCTAGATACTCCTCAGAACATCCCATTGGGAAGTACATGCTCCTGCGCATCACCTCCAGCATCGATAGGGTTCTGGATCAACTTCAGGAACAGGGTCTAGATATGAACAAGGCCAAGATAATTGACATTGGTTGTGGCGAGGGGAACTGGACAAGGCATATTGCAAAGAGAACAAAAATGCCTGGCAACATTACAGGCCAGGATCTATCTGTGGTGAGGCTGAGCAAGGCCAGGGAGCTTGCGCCTGATATTGAATACATTGAAGCTGACATCGTTGAAGGCGTAGGTGTGGAAGAAAAATATGATGTTATTCTGGCTATGGATGTATTCTCCCACCTGAACACACAGGCGCAGCTGGATGGGGCTCTAGGCAATGTATTCTCGATGCTCTTAGGTAATGGCTACTTCATCTGGTACGACATCGCCGCTAGGGATCACTTCAATGCATCGGAGGATGCCGAGACCAGCGGATTCTCGCTCTCTCAGATGCAAACGATGGGCGGGTCAGCAGGCTTTTCCTTGGTTCGTTGCCAGAAAGTGTTTAAAAGGGTGTTCGGAAAGCATCACACCGCCTACATGGCAGAACGATTCTCCCCTGGAATGCTCGGCCTGCTCGAAAAGCTGGCACCTGGGTCGCCTGGAAACTACCTTCTTACATTCAAGAAGGCCTAAGATGCAATGTAGCTCGTTTATATCTCTTGTATCAATCGCTCAATGTAACATTAATCTGATGCTCAGCAGCCATGATAATCAGGAGTAATTACCATTATAGTCATCATCAAGGACCCAGTAGGCAGCCAAGTCCTCCTGTTTTGGATATAAGGCCACAAGTTGGAGCGGGTCTTCTGAGAACGCTGATGCAAGTTCTCTAAGGTATTCTGCCTTGAAAGGTTCCTCCCAGAATATCCCAAGTTTATCCTCATAAATATTCCAGGGCACTCCAATGTCCCCGATGTAGAGATTACCCAAGTGTTCTGGAGCGGCTTGCAAATGCCCTTGCTTGACAAATGCCAGAGCTAGGGTTGCCAGCGGTCTTGTTCGCGATTGGCTCTCTCCTGTGTTGACATCCATTCCAGATGGAGCATCCAGAGTGATAACGTTCTTTTTCTGGGCCAGATACGAGAATACCCATTCAGATACCTCATCATGCCTTTGCTGGTAGCCGTATCCGAGATAGGCATCCAACACGATCGTCTGGTCAGTAAGCGCTGTATCGATAAGCAGGTTAACTCCCTCGCTGATATGAGCTCCACCAATATTCTCCACCCTTGCCAGTTGAGTGCTAGCTACCTCTCCAAGGCCTGCTTTTCCTTTGGGTAGAAGCACATGGACATCATAGCCCCATGCCAGGAGCCTTCGTGTTGCGACCAGGCCTCCAGCTCCATTGCCGCCAGTGCCGCAAATGACGAAGAAGCTCGGTCTGCCGCTGCCCTTGTCCCCGTTTTCTTTGTCGATGCCCTCGTCAATGTGAAGAAGCGCAAGGCCAGCGAGGTTAACGCCTGCATGCTCCAGCATCACCTCCAGCGGGATGCCGTGCTCCTCACTCATTAGGCGATCGACCTCCCTCATCTGAGCCCTTGATATTCCCGGTAGCGCCATGATATTTCCTTGGCCTGGTATCTGCATCTGAGTATATCAAGCATGTGGGCATAGCACCACAGGCTACTGGGCGTAGAAGTATCTAGTTGAAGCGAATCCTAGGGTTCCACCATTATGTTGAGTGTAGCAACATCGTTGCGACTGATATCATCATCCCAACCCAAAGGTAGCTGGGTCTCCCACGTTATCCTGTATTCGCCAACTTCGGGGAAATCTTGCATGCAGCCCCCTAAGCTCACCCCTCCAATGGCCACAGCAACGGAGTCGAAGCAGTAGGACATTTCCTCCCAGTACTCCGAAGTCATTCCACTCACCAATACATCATCAATGTACCAGGAGGTCCCGTCTGCACCAGGCCGAATGTAACTGAATCCGATGCGCAGAGAGTCCTCATCCTCCCATGGTGATAGGTCTATCTGGATTGGGCAGGCATGATTGTTGCATGGTTCCAGCATTGGGTCAACCATGTAAACAAAATCCACATACTCACTTGGGTCATCTGAATCTGTGGTAGATATCCAGACCTCTCCGAAGCTGTCCATTGTGGGGTCAAACCAAACCCAGAACTCAAGCATAGGCGAGTCTACAGTTGAGACATCAATGGCAGGAGTCATAAGCCATTCATCCTGAAACTCTGGAGTTCCCAATGGGTCAACACCTGCAGAGAAACCGCCTGAATGAGCAAATACTGGCATCTGTTCCCAGGGGCTGGGCGTTCCCATGCTTGTCACTGCCCATCCCGCAGGCGGATAAGCCGTCTCAAAACCTTCATCCAGTAGAGTAAGAGTAGTGCGCTTTATTTCCGTTGTGATGCCAAGGCCAACCAATTCATGATAATCTCCATTATTTTGAACTCTTGCCTCTAGGTTATACACCGATGGGTGATAGGGCCCTGGAACCATGTCTGCCTGGACCTCTACATCATGGGTTGGCGGGAAGTACAAGCTCCCTAAATTGTGGTTCCTTTCGGCTCTGTCCATGCCAGAGCATACCCCTGGAAGTGAACATCTGCCTGAGCCGGAGCTATGACCTGAACAACCACCAGGAAGCGAACACACACCCCCGCCACCAGGCCTGAGTGCGCCCGGTTCGGAGGGAGTTCGGTCATCCGGGCTCATCGGCACAGGGCCCCCTTCAAGGTCATCAAAGCTTAGAGGCCTAACATCCCCGTTTGGAGTTACCCATTTATCATCAAGACCGCAGCCAGGTCCTCTGCCATCAGGGTGCCCTAATCCATAATAATTCTTTAAGCATCCGTTTGGCGTGGTCTGGCTGGCTCTGGTATGGGGTGGTTTTGGTTTTGTTGGTATTGTGACCTTGTAAGCCGTGGTGCATGAACATGAGCATGAGCAGTAGGCCTTTCCTCTGTAAACCTTGCCCTGTATCCCTTTATGCCTCTCAGACTTGGAACTGGGGGTGTATACACTTGGTTTTACTGATCTTTTCTTGACTCGATGCCCTGAAGCTGTAATATACTCAAGTTTTGAGGAGGACTGGCAGGCACCTCCACTGCACTTTGTCTCGCAATTGCAGGTCGCTGCACCATCTTTATAGTAAATTCCAGTTGCCGTAGCTGTGCATTCACAGCCTCTGTAAGTGGATCGGCAATCTACTTTGGCATGAACGTAAGGTTTTAGCCTTGCGGTCTTGGCCGATGCCAAAGCCGAGCCAGAACAGCTGCATGTACTACCACTTGCTTTGCCTCTGTCCTCCTTTGTTTCTCCGCCTTTTACAACTTTTTGCCCACCAGTGTTTATAATCTTTGGCTTCGGAGGTGGGGGCGGTGGAGGTCTGGGTGCCGGTTTTGGTGGTAAATCGCAGATGCAGTACTGAAGCTTGGTGAGGCTAAAACTACCTCCACCACCCAGTCCGTATGATGGACCACCGCTAACTGATACACCTTCACCTTCCCATGGCTGCTCCATGGAGCCGCCTACCACCCAAAGGGAAAACGATGCACCGCTGGATCTTCCACTTATGGCTCCAGGGGATGTAGCACCCTTAATTATACCAAACTGGAGGGATGTACCTCCTCCAGCAAGCAGACCAGCACCAAGGTTGTAGACATTGTATACGCACTTGACCTTGCCTCCGCAACAGGTGGCTTCCATCCTGCTTTTGCCCAAAGTAAATATAAAACCGCCACCAATGCCAACAGATTTGAAAGTCCACTTCCCACCAGGGCAGGAGCATTCCTTGCTATTTATTGCACTGTTACCTGCATTTACCCTTCTAAGCCCGCTGGGGTCGATGAAGTTAACAGGGTCGTCATTGACATAGCTATATTTGTTTGAGGAGTCTAAATCCTGTAATGGGTCTTTGGAGATGAAACGATAGGTATCTGGGCTATAGTACCTGGCTCTAAGATAATAATGACCTGCAAGTGGGTCAAGTTCCCTGCCAGTATAGGTGTAGCGGTTTTCGAACGGGTCGTTGATCTGTCTAAAAGCTCCGAAAGCCTCGTAATCATAGTTTGCCATCAGTGCTCCAGTCTCATCTACCAGTTGCATAACACTGCCAACCCCATCATACTGGAATTGCAGATGAATCCATGTCAGGTTCATGGCTAGTGGCTCATCAATGCCAGGCCCATGCAGATATCTTGCAGTCCTGACAAAGGTCCCGTCGTAGTCCATCAATACATCTAAGCGGTCATACACGAACAACTGGATTCCAAATGGGTCGGACCTAGATAGCCTCTTGTTCTCCACTGAATATTGGTAATTGATTATATCGCCATTTGGCATCATGGCGTGGATTAGCCTGTTTCGCATGTCGTAAGCATAGGTCGTGACCATGGGGCCATCGGTCTTTGAGAGCAGGTTGCCGTTAAGGTCGTATGCATAGTCTATTATGCCATTCTCCCTGACCAGCTTGTTCTCCTCATCATATTCAAAGGATGTCACTGTCAATCCATCATCTACATGGAGGACGTTGCCATTTTGGTCGTAAGTGAAGTTCTGCCAGGTAGCGTCGGGGTATGTGGCGTTGATGAGTCTGTATATGTCATCATATTCGTATGCAGTCAGGCCGTACATGTCCAGCTTGGAAGTTCGCCTGCCTGTCTCATCAAAGGTATACTCGATAACGCTGGTGGGTGTGCTTGTTGGATCCTGCTCTTCCACCTTCAAAAGCCAGCCATGGGAGTCATAGGTGTAATGGGTACTGCTTCCAAGCGGTCTATCCATCCTTGTTCTGCGTCCTTCGACATCGTACTCAAAAGAGTGAATTCGCATATCAGGGTCGATGATCTTGACCATCCTGTTCAATGAGTCGTATTCATAACTAGTCTGGCCATCCTCAGGGTCGGTCATGTTCACCAGGTTTCTAACTGCATCGAAAGAATATGTTATATTGGTGTCCAGCCCCAAAGCCTGCCTGCGTACCTTGATCAACCTGTCAAGCGAATCATAGGAATAAGTTGTAAGATCTCCAGCCCATCCAATGTTCTGTGTTGAGATCACATTGCCGTTCGGGTCGTAGGTGAGCTGGTCGTAGGCTCCGTCCTGATAATCTATCCTTGTAAGCAAATTGGTCATATCATATGTGTAACTGGTAAGATCGAGATTGGGGTCAGTCTTGTTAACAAGATTGGAGTTCTGGTCATACTCATAGAGGGCGATGTTACTTAGCTGGGAAGTGGTGCTAGTCACCCTGCCTAAGGAGTCATAGCTCCAGAAGCTGGTCTGGCCGTTGAAGTCGGTATGCCATATACCATTTCCGTTCTCGTCGTATCCATACTCCATAATATCTCCAATAGCATTGGTTTTGTTAATTATCTGGCCAAGACCATCAATACCAAATTTAGAGATCTTTCCGGCCTGGTCCGTGATTTGTATGATGTCGCCGTTGGGGTTGTACTCATAGCTTGTAGTATTGCCAAAATGGTCGCTTTGAGTGATCTTGCGGCCAAGTGGGTCATAGGAGTATGTCGATATGTAACCAAGGCGGTCGGTCTGGGTGAGTGTGTTCCCAGTCTGGTCATAGGTGAAAGTGGTGCTGTTACCCAAAGAATCTGTGGCACCGACCAGGCGCTTAAGAGGGTCAAAGCTGAATGTGGTGCATTGTCCATTTTCATTGCACTGAGATCTCCTGTTACCCACCGGGTCGTAGCTATAGGTGGATACGTTGCCAAAGTCGTCGGCCTGGGAGGTCTCTCTATTCAATTCGTCATAAGTCCAGTAAGTGCTATATCCCTTTGGATTGGTTTGTGTTAAAAGGTTTCCAGCAAAGTCGTAATCATAAAAATGGGTGAACATGTTTGCATCTGTCTTTGATATCTGATATCCCATTGGGTCGTAGGTATAGGTAGTGCTGAATCCTCTTGCATCCACCAGTTCCAAAAGATTTCCGAGGACATCATAATAATAGCGTGTAGAGTTACCCAATGCATCGGTTGCCTGGGTCAGCCTGTTCAATGGGTCGTATTCGTAGGTTGAAGTATAGTCTCTACGGTCAGTAACTGATAGGATGTTGCCAAGCTGGTCGTACTCGTAGCTGGTATAATTTCCTCTTGAATCGGTCATCTTCGCCAGGCGGTTTAGTGGGTCGTATTCGTAAGCGGTCAGATGCTCCATTGGATCTGTAAGGTCAATTAGGTTTCCAATAGCATCGTAATTGTAGCTGGTATAATTGCCAGTTGCATCTAAGATCTTTGTAATTCTATCCATAGGGTCGTACTCGTAGCTGGTCACATATCCTCTAGTATCTGTGTGATCCACAATGCGCCCAACTGCATCATAGGTATAATTTGTAACGTTGCCTAATGGATCAATGACACGCACTGGTCTGTTCAGTATATCGTACTCGTAATAGGTTATAAATTCCAATGGGTCGGTAATAGATATGAGATTGTCTCTATTATCATATTCATATCGGGCAATGCATTCAGATTCATTCATTATTGCTATATTGCGGCCAAGCCTGTCGTATCCGTAGCTCCAGGAATGTCCATTGGCATAACCAGCCATGTCTACTCTATCGTCTTCACCGTATATGATCCACTCGACTCCATCATTTGGTAGGGTGGTGGAAACAACCCTGCCCAGCAGGTCCATTGAGTAAGTTGTGGTATAGCCATTGGCATCCATCATGGTGTAGTGGGAGTTATCTTCGGCATAAGTGAGGGTGGTCTCATTTCCAGTAGCATCTGTTACGCGTGTTAGGCGGTTAAGCGAGTCGTATTCGTAAGCGGTAGTGTAGCCTCTTGCATCTTCGACGCTGACAACGTTGTCATTGGCATCGTAGACATATTGGGTCTTGTTGTCTGTGGCATCCGTAATGACAGTTATCCGGTTCAGCTCATCAAACTCAAATGTGGTAACTCCGCCATTTGGGTCCTTCTCCCACTCCACGTTCCCGAACTGGTCATAGCCAAACTGGGTCGTATTGCCAGTTGCATCGGTCACAACCGTTATGCGGTTCAACTCATCGAACTCAAAGGTTGTCATATCGCCGTTTGCATCCTTTTCCCAGGCTCTGTTCCCGAACTGATCGTAGCCATATTGGGTAGTATTGCCAGTAGCATCTGTTCTCACTGTTATGCGGTTAAGTTCATCGAACTCAAACGTGGTCATTGCACCGTTCGCGTCCTTTTCCCAGGCCATGTTCCCAACCTGGTCATAACCAACTTGGGTTCTGTTTCCAGTTGGGTCAATGACTGCGATTCTGCGGTTCAGCTCATCGTACTCATAGGTGGTCACATTGCCACCTGGGCTGGTGCTTGTCAATATGTTCCCATCAGGGTCAAAAGTAGATCGCTCTGTTCTGCCTAGGCAATCCGTTGAGCTGGTCTGCCTATCTATATCGTCATAGGTATATTCAATTCTGCATCCATTCACACCAGTCTTGGACACCTGATTGCCGTTTTTGTCAAACTCGTTGATCATTTCCCTGCCATGGGCATCGGTCTGCTGTATCAGCCGATCCAGGTCATCATACTCAAAGAAAGAACTGTGACCCAATGCATCAACTATCTCGATTATGTTGCCTCTGGAGTCGTATTCGTAGCGAGTCACATTTCCGCTGGCATCGGTAACGTTGTCCATCTGGCCATCAAAACTGATGTTAACCATGGTACTCTGGCCTCCAACAATTGCATCGATGAGGTTTCCAATAGCATCATAGGAATAGCTGGTAACGTTTCCAGTTGCATCGATTATTGCCATTACCCTGCTGTTATTATCATAAACAAGAGTGGTAGTTCGGGAGCCTTGCTCAACCTGGATTGCTCTTCCAACTGCATCGTATGTGTACTCAGTGGTGTTTCCAGACGCATCGGTCTCATTGGCCAACCAGCCATGGGCATCATGGTAATATGTAGTAACATGGCCTCTAGCATCGGTTATCGCCACCAGATATCCATGAGAATCATAATCGTATTGGGTTATGTTGCCCAACGCATCCGTTGTGAGGTTAAGATTCCCGTAGGCATCGTAGCCATATTGCGTTGTAAATCTTCTGGCTTCAGTGCTGTTCCGTTTTAGGCCAAGTAGAGTTGTTCCATCATCTGTTACTTCCCAACCGTTCTCGGTGGTGTTTCCTGAGGGGTCGGTGGCTCTAGTGAGCAGGCCCAGGTCCATGTACTCATAGGTGCTAACCCCACCCATTCTGTCGGTATAGCTTACCAGATTACGCTGGTCATCCCATTCCATTTCCGTATAGTTGCCGTCGGCATCAGTGATCCTGATGGGACTTCCGTAGGGATCAAACGAAACATAGTCGGTAGTACCCCGCACCAGAATGCCGTTTGAATTGGTGGCAACATCATAGGACACATCCATTACAAGGATTGGTGCTGGATATGTCTGTGTCTGGTAGTCTAAGATGGAGTTGCCCACCTGCCATGCCTTGTAAACACCGTATTCTTCAACATAGGAAAAGGTCAGAACCCTGCCTGCCCTGTCTATCTTCTCTATCAGGCGGTTCCCAGCATCATAGCCATGCCTGGTGGTATTCCCAGAGGGGTCTGTGGAGTTGTCGAGCAGGCCGTCATCATAGTCCTCGTATTCGTATTCCACGCTCCTGCCTTTTGGGTCTGTGATAGTTCCCAACCTGCCGTCTCCATTATACCCCAGCACAAGAGAGAGCCCTGAATCATCACTAACAGATGTGAGCTGGCCAGAGGTGTAGCCAAAAGTAAGCTTGTTCCCATTGGCGTCTTTCATGAATCTTATGACGCCAGTTTCGTTAAATTCGCTTCTAGATCCATCCAAGAATCTGAGCCAGTACTCGTTTCCAGCTCTTTTGGACAGGTTGACATGAACACCAGGAGGCGAGAGATAATCATCCCCTCCAAGATACACGAAGTCGTGGAGCGACCCATCATGGTCAAACCAGGTTACTGAGCTGTCTGGGTTCAATATGAGGTGGGTAGCATAATCATGGGTCCAGCCCATGCCCAGAGGGCCATCAGTTTCGTTAAGAAGGCTGTTGTAGTGCCTTGTTATTCCGATGTCGAAGCCCAAAGCCGGGAATGACAGGTCGGTTTCAGTAAGGTAAAGGTTACCGCTGGCAGAGTTGACAACTCCGCCAATATACTCATACCAATCTTCCCAGCCGGTCTGGGTCACCCTCCTGTCTGTTACAACCAGGTCCACACGTTCTGAAACGAATGCCCAGTAGCCCCATCCTTTTCTGAAGCTCTCAGGGTCTATTCCACCGGTTGGCCTGCCGTTGTGGCCTTTAAGCGAGAGGACCATGTCCTGTATCGGAGCCATCACTGATGTTCTGGCCTGATCCATCCGATGTGGGTAGCCAAACATGTTCCAGCCCTCATAGAGCGCAATGGTGGTTGAATCCTGATAGGTGCCATTGACAGCGAGCACAGCTGTGCCGCCGGTTGTGACATTGACATAGAAGCTCATGGATTCATTGAGCTGGTGCAGGTCGTTGTGGCTCTGGGGTTTGTCTGTGTCGTTTGTGAGCCAGCTACCGGTCTTGCCTGAGAAGAACATGACCCTGTCCCATGTTCCTCCACTGAGGTTGCCAAGCACGTCT
>JAUVCJ010000289.1 GCA_030595765.1 Thermoplasmatota archaeon
GTCCTCTCGCCTGTTTTTTTGTCATAGGCAAGCCATCCCAGGTTTTCCAGGGCCCGGTCAGCATGGCCAGCTCCAGAGCGTACTTCAAGGCAAGTTCGATAGTAGTGGTCTGAGCCATGGCTCAGCAGTGGTGTTGCACCCAGATCATGCATTGCAGCGGTACGAATGCAGTGGCCAATAAGAACCCGCAACCCTAGCTCGGGGTAGAAGGGTGTACCTTTTGGTATCACAGAGCCGTATCTGCGTCTGCAAACCCCTGGGTATGTTCCACATAGCGGTGCAGTGTCGGTTGCCGTTACAGCAACAAAGCCGTGCCTTGGCATTGCCTGAAAGGCCATGTCCAGAAAGGGGGCGGGGCTTCCGAAAGGGTCTATGTCAACGTAGCCAAACGTGTCGCTTGCAAGAAGGGTATTGAGATCCCTCTGGCATGCAGTTGCGTTCTCCAATCCATTGAGCTCGATGTTCTTCTTGATGACATCAATGGCATTTGGGTTGCGGTCGTTGATGATGAATTCAATGTCGGTTCCAGCTATGCCACCACCCTGTTGTATAGTTGCATCCAACTGTTGATCTGCTTTTAGATCCGCTTTATTTACTATATTTAAAGCGCCAACTTCGTTCGCATGCCTGACCCCTCTAGCTCCAGTACCTGCTAGCCCATCCAGGGCTGTCCTGATCTTTGCGCCTTCCCTGTTTACCATGCCAGAGAAGGCTAGAACACCTACATCTCTGCTGAACTCCATTATGGGATTGTAGAAAAGTGGTACCTTTGCGCTTTTTGGCCCAGGCTCGAACTCTACCTCTGGCACCAACAGCTGGGTGGTTCCTTCTTTGAGTGTCTCGAGCTTCAAAAGATCGCGCCTTTTAGGATATTGACAATCTTGTAAGGTAGAAGGTTCCTATTGACAGGGGTGACCTCCAGTATGCGCACGTCATCCCTGCGTCTAATGTCCTGGAGCAATGGATTTCTGGACTTCTTATGAAGTGTTAGTATCATGGGTTTATCGATCTCCATGGCATCTCTGACGGCTTTGACAAAGGCTTCGGACTCGACTTCCATCTTCCCGATTTCGTCTATGATGATTATCTCGGCATCTTCAGTTGCCTCGATTATGGACTTGACCCCTACGGCTTCTAGGGCTTCAAGGTCTACCTTGTATCTGCCTACTGCGATTTTGCTTTCAAAATCAACATGAGCCAGTACTCCACTCTCTTTGGTACGCCAGTCAATAACAGAAAAACCAACACGGCGCTTGTTCTCAATAAGAGCTTTTGTGAGCATTCCGCCTACTGTCAGCTCTTTCTCCTCTAGCATAGCTATTACTTTGAGGAGAGCCTGGGTTTTGCCAGAATTTGGCAACCCGGTAATGCCTATCTTGATGGCCTCACCCATGCATCCACCTTAGAGTTCGGGTATGATGGTATTGGTATTAATTATTTGTTGCTTGATTGCAAGATTCATTAATGGGGTCTTCAAGTGAGCCAGACCTTGAAAAGCTTCAAATAATAACCTATACATTGAAGCTTCATGATTCCCAGGATGAATTGTGCGTCATCGAATTAAAGAAAATAGTGTATGATCGAGAAATAAAATAGTGTATGATTGAATTAAAGAATGATAACGAATAACGCGGATATATTTGGAATAGGAATGGTTTAGGCTATAATAAGTGCGAATTGAGCTAGAAAAACGGATGAGTGGACGAACGAGCATGGGGATGGTGAATGAATTGAGTATATTGGGAGTAGGCCTTGCTGGGAGATCGGAAAACGATACCGGGATATGCATTCTTGAGGACGGGCTCCAGGTATGGTGTAGGAGGGTTCACTCCGATGCTCAGGTCATTGATGTCGTACTTTCATCCAAGCCAGATGTCGTGGCCATTGATGCGCCACTTACTTTTCCGTTGGATCGCTGCTGCCTTGAGCCTGGTTGTGATTGCAGAAAAAAGGGCCTAAACATCAGGGAGGCAGAACGGGAGCTCAGAAGGATGGGCATACGGGTATTTCCATGCACATTT
>JAUVCJ010000094.1 GCA_030595765.1 Thermoplasmatota archaeon
CTCATCAGACTGCATGTTCACGAGATCACGTTCTTAGGATTCAAATATGAGTTCATTACAGAGAAGAACATGTTCTACTACATTGCCACTTACACATTCCCAGAGCCATTATTCAACCCCAACACAATAGTTTTAGGCAACCTGATGCAGGCCAGCAATGATACTGGATATCTAATGGTAGATTACGCCTCGGAAGGAGCTGTGTGGTCAGACGTGTACATGACCATATCTTACTTCGACATAAACCAGACCGTGAACGCATCAAACTATGATCGCATCAAGCTGGAATACTCCAATAGTTTCAAGGCACACCACATCAATGAGAATTGCACCGGTTTTATTGGCCCATGGGCTCTAAACATAACAACATGGAGCATGCAAGGAAATGAGAACGCATGCCAGAACGTCATCACGACTGGCTCCTTCTTGAGCTTTGAAAACCTGAATTTGAAGGAAGGCTATGCCTATACGATCAACATGTTTTCTGTTGACCGTCACCTTGCGCTGATCGAAGGACGATTCGAAGCATAGTCGCCTGCGTAAGCTTTATGCCCCACCGCTCTTCTTAGCATAGCATGGCGTCATTGGGAGCATTGAAGTCCAGCATGAGTCTGACTGTTATACTGGTGGGTGGAGTATTTTTTGCCCTGATAGTCGTCCTGATAATGCTACTGGTTCCCAGCTCCGGCATGATGGGAATAGCACTGTCCTTCGTATTGGTGGCTCTATTCATTCTGCTTCAATGGGGAATCGGCCCAAGCATTGTGAGAATGTCATCTAGACTGGTCTATCTCAAACCAGGTGAGAATAAGTTCCTGGAGACCATGATAAGGGACCTTTGCGACAAATCTGGAGTTCCCATGCCTAGGCTGGCTATTGTAAAAGAGCCCACCCCAAACGCATTTGTGTTCGGCAGAAGCCAGAAATCATGCACGCTTGCAGTGCACACCGGCCTTCTTGAGAGACTGAACAAGAACGAGGTCAGAGCTGTTATGGCCCATGAGCTTGGGCACATCAAACACAAGGATGTGGTGATAATGACCATCGTATCAGCACTTCCGCTCATCGCATTCATCATAGCGCGATCCCTGCTGTTCAGCGGGTATATGGGAGGGCGACGGGACAATGCTGGAGCCCTGGTGATCGTTGGGGTCATAGCCCTGGGATTCTATTTCATCACCCAGCTGCTGGTGCTCAGACTATCCAGGCTCAGAGAGTACTACGCAGACACTTATTCATCTTACTTGACAGAGAACCCTCGACACCTGTCATCGGCTCTGACAAAGATAACATACGGACTATCCCTGGCAAAGAAAGAATCCTCAGGCATGAGAGCCTTCTATATCGGTGATGATGCTACTGCAAAAAAGGAGATCAGACAGATCCACATGAACAAGTCCAAGTACGACCTGGATGGCGATGGTGTCATAGACGACCAGGAGCTGGAGCTAGCAATGGAGGAAGAGGCAAAGAAATCCAGCTGGGCAAAGACCAATCATATGATGTCCACCCATCCCCCTACCTTCAAGAGAATTTTACACCTGCGCCGGATCGAGAGGGAGATCAAAGAGTCTGGCATACCCAAGAACATCTACGAGTACATCTAGAACTCTTGTACAGAAAGAATGATTGTGTTGCACCAGCAGTGGCATGAATGCGTTGCGACAGCAGTGGTATGAGAATTATATGTAGAGCAGGCATATTAGCTAGAGAAGGAGCTAGAGCTAAGCAATTTGCCTACAGGCTAGCGACCTTGCTGGAGGTTGGCATAATAGCTAGATGTTTAGAGAGAGGTGTTGAGGAATATCTCATTCATTATAGCTTAACTAAACCGTGGAGTAGCGACCTAAAGGCGCTTACCAATCAGCTCAGCAACTACCTTGCCACTCTCAAGCATGCCGCCGAAGATCGGCCCCATCCTGGGAGCTCCCCATGCAGCATTTGCAGCCATTCCAGTAACGTATAGATTGTGATAGATTTCCTTGGTGTTCGTGACTACAGCCCTCTCGCCCTCTTCTGCGTTCATGGACTGCTCCCCTTCGATGCCGCCTGAGGGGGTGAACAATTTTATGTCGTTCTTGCGAACCAGAGTTGTCAATAGCTCAAGAGGATGGCCTGTTGCCTCTATTGCGAACTTGGAGCGTATCGTGATGGGGTCAACATGAAGCTCGGCAAGGTCAACTGCACTCCAGTTAAGGACCAGACCAGTCACCTTGGAGTTTTCCAACATGGTGTCCTCCACGCTCAGAAGGTTGAAGATCTTGGCTCCAGCCTTCATTGCCTTGGATGCCAGAGTTGTCACGGCCTCAACGCTGTCAGCGGTATAGTACCCCTCTTGGTATGTCTGATACGAGATATCGAACTCATCAAATATCTGGCAGCCCTTTGGGCCTACCACGATCTCGTTGAACATTATGCCGCCACCCCACATTCCACCGCCCAAACTGAGCTTGCGCTCGAAAATGGCGACCTTGTGGCCGGACTTGGCCAGGTAATATGCTGCTACCAGCCCTGCAGGTCCTGCCCCTGCAATGGCCACGTCCACCTCGGTATAGTCCATCAACTTGTTCATATAGGTCTGGATTATGGCTCTGGAAACCACCACATCGTCTAGCATGTTTGGGTGCATGGTCAATTAAGATATTAATTGTTCTCCCCAAGCCTTAAATAAATACTAGGTGGTTAAACCAACTCAGATGGACATATCAGCCAGGTGGTGAAAAAATGACAGATAGCGCTTGCTCAAACTGTGCTCGATGGAGCAGTAGAGCCGAATCGGGTATGGATCCAGGTAGAGGCTACTGTGACATTCACCAGCGCATCACGGCCTGGAAGTTTCTGTGTGATAAGTGGGAAAGAGTGAGGTTCATTAGCCCCCAGCAGATGATGAAGGGCATGGATGACTTCGAGGAGATGGATGATTATGCTCCTGACGATTTTGGCATGGAGTCCTGAGTTACAATTATACTCCTTTTTCACGGATTTTTCACGGATGAAGATTCGCGGGTATGAAAGCCTCTCCTCGCAGGTATAGCCATTTTTGTGGGCATGTTGACATCAATGGTTTACTTCACTAATACCTAGCCAACTAGCCCAGAAAGTGTATCATGGCCTTTCTTCTCGAATGCTGGCCAAAAAGGCTTTTCTTCCTGAATGCTAACCAAAAAAGTGTATCATAGCATTGCGTCACAAATACTCGGCCCATGCATGTATGATCGCCTTTTCGGCATTGCCCCATGCTATCGGGATCTGATTCCATGTATCCCTAATATCTCCAATGGCATACAATCCTCGAATTGGGTTGTCGGTCTCGTCAATGACCTGGCAATTCATGTCCGTTGCTATGAAACACTCATTATCAATTTTAGCGCCTAGCATCAAGCCCAGCTCGATGTTTGTAGTGTACCATCCAAGAGCAACCCAACCCTTGTCAAAGTGGTGCTTGCCAGATGTGGTCTCTACTCCAAATGAGGATTGTTCGATCCCAAAAAAACCCTTGATGGGGTCTGTATGGATCTTCACTCCATTATGACCGATATGGTGCGCCAGTCGTTCCTGGTCGCGTGTTAGAATCTCTCCAAAAAGCGGCTCCTCGTTGGTGAACATCTCAACCCGCTCTGAGCCCATCTCAAGCAGGGACAGTGCAACCATGGCAGCATGCTCATCGGCCCCAAGCACACCAACGGATTTGCCAGGCAGGTAATGACCATCACAGATGGTGCAATAATGCACGATCCCGGCATTGGCATAGGGGAGGACAGGCCTGTGAGAGCCATTGATTATGGGCTGCCTGTCAACAACACCAGTTGCCAACACCACTGCTCTGGCACGGAATGAAGTGTAACCAACACCCTCAGGATTGCCAGCATCTATAGGTTTGCAGTTTAGGGTGGGTGTTGCCCTGAGCCTGAAGGCACTTTCGGAATCGACAGTGATGGAAGTTACCAATTCATTCTGATGGATCGCTACCAGATCCGGGTACTCTGCCAGCATCTCCTCCCCGAATTTGAGCAACTCCCTTCCGCTTATCCCTCCCGGTCTGGTAGGTATGTTATCCAGCCTGGGTACGAAATGAACGCGTGAAAATCTACGACACCTGTTGAAGATCACAACCCTGCATCCAAGAAGTGCGCTCTTGTAGGCGGCATGAAGGCCTGCTGGGCCTGCCCCGACAACTGCAAAATCATAGATAATCTCCTGGGGGGCATGGGGAATATTTACTTCTGAAGAAGTACTCCGCTCTTGCTCAATTGTCATCACCCCTTGAAACAAGCCTGGCTTGAAAAAACTTGCGACCTAGCACTGTTCAATGAACCTGTGGAATATCTCGGACCCATGTTCGGTATGTTCCACTTCAGGATGGAACTGGACACCCCAGATCGGTCTATCCTTATGCTTAATTGCCTGATAAGCACAATCCTTGGAATGAGCAAGGACCACAAAATCATCTGTCAGTTCCTTGATCTCGTCATTATGGGACTCCCATACTGTAAATTCTGATGGCAGACCCTTGAAAAGCACACCAGGCTCATCAACAACCAAACGAGTCTCGCCATACTCCGGAATAGAAGCAGGGCCGGCTAGCCCACCAAAATGCTCGGCGATGAACTGGCAACCGACACAGATTCCGAGCAGAGGTATTTTGAGGGAATCCAGAAAGTCACCTGTATTTCCAAGTCTGGAGCTTTCGCTTCCGATACGTGGTGCCCCACCTGAAAGGACAAGTCCATCAGCAACAATCTGCTCCACCGGGGTGGTATTTGGGATAATATCGCACTCCAGACCCAGGTAGCGCAGGACCCGCCATTCCCTGTGTGTCCATTGCCCCCCATTGTCCACTACATCAATGCGCATAACCTCCAGAAGTGGCAAACTGGGATATAAAGGTAACATCACAGGGGCATCATAAAATAGGGAGCCAGAAGGGAAATCCATAATAAGGGTTCTTTATACATATAACCGAAGACATAAATACTAAAAGATTAATGAGCCGCACCAGCCTCCAGTGGGGGCTATCTTATCTGGCTACTAGTCGCGGTGAGCATTATGAGCGACAATCCTAAACTCAAGAACATAGACGAGGAGGAATCTTTTCAGCCTCCTGCAGATGAACCTGACATGGCCACTATGGACCAGCAGGTGGATGGAACCCTAGACCAAGATAGGCCTGATGCTCCCGATACTTCTGATGATTCGTCTCCAGATCCTGATGGAAAGGCAGTTGAACAAACTGCCAATGAGGACGAGTTTGGCGATGAGGATGAGTTCCCTGACCCCCTGGATGAGGAGGCTGCGGCACGAGCATCTGATGTACACGACACATCAGAGGAAGCATCAGAGAATTCCTGGGATGAAGAAGAAGACCCAGGAGAGCCTGACGATGCTATGGATGACGCCGAAATAGATGACGTTGAGGTAGATGAGAGTGAGGATGACGAAGGGTCTTCTGGTGAAGAGCCTGGTGAAGAGGACTCTGATGAAGATGCCTCAGATAATATGGGTGCTGATGCAGACTCCTTCGAGAAGAAACTCAAGTCCAAGAAGAGATCCAGGCACTCACGCGGTAGAAAGAACAAAGCCTCATCATCTCAGGATCATATGGATAATAACGATGCCGTGGATACAGAGCCAGGCGAAATTTATGATGATTATGATGAGAATCGGCTCCTTGAAGAGAAACTCGGAATATCCAGGGACTATCGTGGACCCATCAGGGTAGACAAGACCAAACAGGATAAAATTCGTGGACGGCCCGGGATGTTGACTGGCCTCTCTCTTTGGATTATGGGCACGGCATTAATTCTGATAGCTATGGGTTTGGGACTACTTGTAATGGGTGATGATGCCCTAAATAACCCATCCATTAGCCATATCATATCATTACTGGGGCTGAGCATGGCTTACGCAGTACCTGTTGTAGCTTTGGGAGTATTCCGTCTTGTTATGGGCATTGGCCTTTTCAAGTTAAATTCCATGCATCGGGCATTGTATGTGTACTCGACACCAATTATGCTAATCGGCGGGCTGGTATGGGCACTTGGAGGCGATTTCCCCCCAATATTCTGGGCACTCTTACTGCTCCTTGAGCCGGTGCTATCTCTGATTTATCTTACCAGCATGAAAATGGTTGGACTCTTTGGAGTGTCTGGCAAAGTGGAATTTGACCCCACCAAGATAGACAAACAACACAGAAAAGAGCAGGAGAAGCTGGACAAGTTCGACACCATGAGCCCAACCAAGCTCTGGCTGCACAGAAACTGGATACCATTGACCTACCTTGGATTGATGATCAGCTTAGGCTTTATCCTCAGAACAGTGTTCTACTTTGGCCCTGCCAATGAGGGGGGCTTCCTACTGTCTGGAAACGATCCTTTCTACCACAAGAGAGTGGTAGACTATGTCCAGGCCAATAACATGCATCTGCTTCATGATAACGCACTATCGTTCCCAGATATGCACGGCATCAACCCCCGACCGCCGCTCTTTGACTGGTCAATGGCACTGATGGGGTATGTCATGGCTCCGTTCTTTGGTGGCGATGTTACAGTATCAACATGGTATGTGGTTCAGTTCACGCCCTCCTTCTGGGGCGCACTCACTGTGATACCCATTTTCCTTGTTGTCAAATCCATGTTCGGCAAGAATGCTGCATATATCTCGGCCTTCCTGATAGCCACCATGCCAACACATATAGAAAGGTCACCCTTGGGCTTCTCTGACCACGATTCTTTCGCGTTGTTCATGATATCCCTCTCCTTCTACTTCTACCTGAAAATGGTCAAGCACCAACAGAATAAAAAATGGGTAGAAAATTGGACCTCAGTATCCAACGCCAAAAAAGGAATTTTCAATTGGTTCGGACAAAGCAAGAAAGCCATCGGTTACTCCATGCTGTCAGGTTTTTGCATGGCTGCTGTTGCACTTGCCTGGAAGGGTTTCATATACGCTCCAGCCATCTTGCTTATCTACTTCATAATTCAGCTATTCTTAGACAAGTTCAGAGGCGAGGATTCCATGGGCATAGCCTTGAACACCATGTTGGTGTTCCTGATAATCGTCATCTTCGCATGGCCCTACTACATAGCATCGGGGCAGTACAACTCCTTTGACCCAATCGTCTACATGCTCCTGGGCATACTGGTAATAACCGTTTCATTCATACCAACCAGAGATCTTCCATGGACATTCACATTCCCTGTTCTTGCAATAGTGGCAGTAATAGGCTTTGTTTTGCTTTACGCTGTGGCTCCAAGGGCTGCAGAACTACTGGTCACAGGCGGCGGATATCTGGTTAAGACCAAGGTATCAGATACCATTGCAGAGGCTCAGGCCCCTGACTATTCAAGGACAATTATGGCTTATGGGCCTTTAACAAGCTTCCTGGCACTGGGCGGGTTGGCACTTATAGCTGTGAAACTAGCTAAGAACTACCGGGGAGACCTATTATTCATCACCATCTGGTCCGGCGCTGGTATTGCAATGGCGCTGTCTGCTACTCGTTTCGTTTTCAATGCCTCGCCAGTGTTTGCCGTTCTTAGCGGATGGGTGGTAGCTATGGTAATCGAGAGAGTAAAGTTCAAGGATATGATCCGAACTTTCAAGGGCTTTAAGGGCAATCTGCTCTATGCCCTTCGTAGAAGCGTCAAGATCCGCCATATCTTCGGCATTCTTTTCCTTGGATTCCTGATCATCCTTCCAAACGTCTGGTTGGCTGTGGATGCAGGCATTCCCTACGGCGGACAGAAGAAAGATGCCGATGCTGCAGTTTACAATGCACTTCCAAGCTGGGCCAGACCTCCTGAGGATTACCCTGGTGCACCCGGATACTACTATAATGTGACAAGCTCGAACGACCTGAAGTACTTCGGCGCGTTTGGCCATGGTTTCCCTTCAGAATACTGGGTAGATGCCATGGAATGGCTTTCAGAGCAGGACACTGGTATGGTCATAGAGGACAAACCTGGCTTTGTAAGCTGGTGGGATTATGGATTCTGGGCGGTCTCAATGGGCGATCATCCCACAGTAGCTGACAACTTCCAGAGTTCTTTCCAGTACGCTGGAAACTTCATTGCAGCCCAGGGAGAAGAACAGGCAATTGCAATGTACATCCAAAGGCTCATATCTTCGGATCGCTACCAGCAGCAACGCATACCTGGCGCCCCCTTGCTCTCTCCTGAGGTGGAGAGCCTACTGGTTACATATCTGGGTCAGGACAGAACTGATATGATCAAGGACGTCTTGGTCAACCCCAGCAAATACATCAGTGTGGTGTTAGCCAATCCAACCAAATACATTCCAAGATCCAGTGACCTCAACAAGGTCAATGCCGA
>JAUVCJ010000139.1 GCA_030595765.1 Thermoplasmatota archaeon
ATGTCCCACCTATTGCGTAAATCTTTCCATCAAAAGCACAAATCGATAAATAATACCTCTCAGTGGGCATCGGTGTCTTTTTTGTCCAAATTCCTGGCCAGTCTTCACCATTACCAGATCTAGTATTCCCTGATCTTACATTCTCAGGGTCATCTGTGTTTGAATCTGCCGATGAATAGATATACGTTTCCGTGTAAACAGCATTTGTAATGGCTCCACAATAAGTTAAGCAAACTAGGATAGATATTAGTAATATACATAACATGGTTGTAATAATCTTCGAATAGTTATTGGTTAGTCTGCTGCTATTCATCTTGAACACCTTCTTATATCGCATAGGTTCTCGCTAAATCAATTGTGTATCAAAGTATATATATGTTCTAACATTGATTATTGTCTTGTCTGGATAGTTTATGGTATTTAACTTTTATGGCACCTTCACTTTCTATTTCGATATGACCCATTTCTTCTCCTGTTTGGGTTTTAGAGTGGATGGGGTGCAGTCCATGTGTGGCACACGAAATCATTTGTCCTAAATGATAAGTGCGCCACTATATCGTGACATGGCCTTCTTTACCGATTATATTCATGCCATGTTGTCTGAAATAAAAAGCATTAATGCGTAAACGTATGCTATATATAGGGGAATACTCTTCTTCACAGTTTATATTTATGTGCCAATGTCTGCAATTTAACGGTGGTCTTCATGACTAAGACCAACAAGCGCGAGATTCTGCTCCAGATCAAAAAGGTAGAGAAGCAGAGCGCAAGGTCTCTGGAGAAAGCCAGAGAACAGGCCAAAAAAATGGTGATGCAGGCAGAGCGCGAGGCAAAGAAGTCATTGACCGATTCCAGAGCAAAGGCCGGAGAGGCTTCAGCCAAGAGAATTGCTGAGATAAGAGAAGAGATGGAGCAGAGTACCAGGGCTCTTCTGGAGCGGAACAAGGAACAGAACCTGGAGTACCAAGCTCAAGGTGAAAAGAACACCCAAAAGGCAGTGGAATTCTTGTTGCAGGAGTTCTGGAGGAAGCTGGATGCTATACCCTGAAGAGATGAGCGATGTCATCATCATGGGTGAGAAGCATCATCTACGTTCACTTGTCGAATTCATATACAAACAGAGGGTGATCCATGTTCAGGATTTCATCAATCCCTATGGTGTTATATCCCTTGGGGAGCCTTTTGAAAATGCTGCTGGTCTTTCCGAGAAACTGCTCAAGATCAGAGGAATAATGAAGGCATTGGGAATCGAGGAAGGTTTTGGCTCTGGCAAGGTTTTCAGCCCCAAAGAGCTTAAGAACAGGCAAGGTGAGGTCGAGAGCCTTTATGCCAGAGTGTTCCATCTTGATGAGATGAAAAATAATCTTGAGATCAGGAACAGGAAGATGAATAAAAAACGAGAAGAGCTGGAGGAAGTAGTTGATATTCCCCTGATGCTGGAGGATTATTCTGGCTATACTAGCCTCAAGGTGCTGGTTGGCAGGACCAATAAGATCGATGTTGATGCCTTGACCGAGGAGATCGGCCCTTTCCACATGGTCCAATGCACCAATAAAAGCGGGTCAGCCGCGATATTTGTGCCCATTGAGAACCTGGCAATTGCCAAATCAGCCCTTCTATCCTACCATTTTGAGGACATTGCAGTGCCCAAGGGTCATGGAGACCCGACCAAGATGGTTAAAGACCTGCATGCCAGGGTAAAAGAGAACCTTAGAAGGATATCAAAGATCGACAGGGCCATGATGAATATCCCAAAAGAGCACACGGATTTCCTGCTGGCAATGGAGCAATACCTATCAATGGAGGTGGAGAAGGCTGAAAGTCCGGTTAAATTCTGTTCCACCCCAAATTCATTCATCATTGATGCCTGGGTGCCTGTGTCCAAGCTGGAAGAGCTTAGCACATTGCTTGAGATTAAGTTCGCTGGTGCTGTTTACATGGTGGAAGTTGAGGGAGCCAGCATAAACGACCCTATTCTTCATTTGGATGTGCCATTAAAGCTGGCAGGCCTTGGATTTCCCTCAAGATCTGACAGACCCAACTGTAAAAATGTTGAAGGAATGGCTACGGCTCCTGGAAACCTAATTGCTGGTGCTACTGGCCCGGCACCTGCATCTGGTGATGCTGCGCTTGGTGGTCGTGATGGTGGCCTGGTTCCTGTATCTAGAGATGCTGCCCTTGTTGGCCATGATGATGGCTTGGCTCCTGTATCTGGTGATGCTGCACTTGGTGGCAGTGATGGTGACCTAGCTCCAGTGGCAGGTAGTTTGGCTAGCTCCACCGGGAACCTGGCTATTGATGATAGTAGTCTGAATACGGAAGACGAGAACGCCGACCTTGGGTTGATAGAGGAGCCACCGGTCCTGCTAAAGCACTCGAAATTGGTCAAGCCATTTGAGTTTCTCATTCACATGTTCTCCACACCAAAGTACAGCGAAGTGGATCCTACACCCCTTATGGCAATAACATTTCCGATATTTTTTGGGTTTATGGTGGGTGACCTTGGGTATGGATTGGGTCTTATAGTCATGAGCAGGGCTCTGAAAAAAATGTCAGCCAGCCAGGAGATCCAGGATCTAGCAAAGGTAGTGGTGATAGGCGGCATCGTATCCGCTTTAATGGGTCTTTTTGTGTTCGGTGAGGCTTTTGGAATACCATTCCATGCAGGGCATGGGGCCGCTGATGAGGTTAGCTGGTCTGGTTTGCTTGGCGGAGTTTCCTTCCTTCCAAATGCTTTGGTCAATAAGCTTGCAAATAATGGCGTGGTGGAGATGCTGGTGCTCTCCTTTTTCATAGGTTATGTCCACATGGGCGCCGGTTTCATACTGGGTCTTGTCAATGAGGCCAAGCGCAATAAAGCACATGCTGTTGCCAAGATAGCCTGGTTCATAATCCTGACTGGAATTATAATGCTGCTCATGAAGAAGGCTGAATACACCGTTGTAGGCGGCTTTGTTGGAGAGTATATATTCTTCGGGGTCCATCAGCAAGGCATGGCCATCTCTGGCTTGGTAATTCCATATGCATCGTTGCTCCTGATCGGGGCTGGTGGCGTAATCATCCTTCTCATAGAAGGCATTGGAATCATGGATATATTCGGCCTTGTTAGCAACACAATATCCTATGCACGGCTGGCAGGGGTGGCTGTAGCCAAGGGGGCACTGGCTCTTGCTTTTAACACAATGCTTCTTCCTCTGGTATTTAGCGGCAATGTTGGCCTGATAATATTTGGAGCCATTCTTCTCTTTATGGCACACATGCTGGTCCTGGTCCTTGGAGGTATGTCCTCAGGCATTCAGGCCATAAGGCTCAATTACGTGGAGTCTTTCCTGAAGTTCTATAAAGGTGGCGGCATCCAGTACGAACCATTCGGAAGAAGTTCTAAGCTGGTTAAAAAACAGATCTCAAATGTTTCAATCTCACCACACAAGTCCAAAGAATCATCTAAACCCCTATCGGAGGTAGTATAAATGAACACAAGAAAAATCGCAGTAGTCGGAACTATGGTATTTCTCGTGGTAACCCTGGCCTTCAGCCTGGGAGCCGCTGCAGAGCCAGAGGTGTCCGCGAACGGAAACGCAGCTGCCAGGGCCGTCGGGCAGGAAGAGGGGAATGCAACCGCAGCCCTTGACATGAATAGTGGTATAATCGCACTGAGTGTCGGCATGGTCATGAGCATAGCAGCTCTAGCCACAGGCATGGCTCAGAAGGAAATCGGTGCTGCTGCTGTTGGAGCTGTTGCCGAGAACCCAAAACTGGTTGGTGCCGGCATCACCCTTATGGTATTGCCTGAAACCATTGTGGTATTCGGTTTTGCCATAGCATTCTTGCTATTGGACAAGATCTAATGGGATCTTAGGCGATTGCAGTGAATGAACTCGCAGAATCTCCTAGCGGATTGTATCCATGTCCAAATAGAGTGTGTCCACGCCCTAGCGGATCATATCCATGCCCTAACGGAGTGCATCTATGAGCCTTGAAAAGGTGATTTGGCAGATAAGGCTAAGCACCCAGGAGCAGGTAGGCCAGATACTGGGCAGTGCTAATGATAAGGTCAATATCATTAATCAGTCGACCCAGATAGAGTCTACATGTTTGTGTGATGATCTGGCTATTAAGACCAAACGAAAGATCAAGGAGATGAAGTACCGTGAACACAGCGTAGCAGACCTTACTGCCCGCAAGGAACGGATGAGAGTTCGAAAACATACCATGGATAAAGTATTGGCCCTTGCCTCCGAAATAATAGAAAAAGAGGATGGCACTCACCGATCGCGAGCCTTAAAGATGCTGCTTGCCCGTGCCAGAGAGGAGCTCGGCCCGGAAGGCAAAATCAGGCCTGCCAAACAGGACAGACCAGCCCTGGCAAAGCTTGAAGGACAGGAACATGACCGCGATATATCAGCCCTAGGAGGTTTTCTTGCTCAAAGCGCGAATGGCAAGTTGGTCTTGGACCTGAGATTTGATAAGATACTGGAAGACATTTGGAAAGACTCACAAAGTGAGGTAGCCGACCTGCTTTTTGGCCAGAGCTCCATAGGGAGCAGAGCCCACTTGGCTCCTGACAATGAATTATCTCCTGATGATGATATCGACCCAGCTAAAGTGATAGGGCCAGCCGGGAACACGCCTACCAGGAAAGCGCAGGTGCTTGAGGCACCCAAGAACGATTCAGGAGGGGGAGCTTGAATCTGCTAAAAAGAGAACCTAACGGAGGCCATAACGGTGGTCATAACGGAAGTCGTAAAAGCCATGGGAGAGCTTCCAATTATGGCTATGTGGCTGCGAGGGTCAAGGCCAAGAGAGGGCGCTTGCTTAGGCGTGAGGACTATCTCAAGCTCCTCAAGATGCCAGTGCCAGCGATCACCAGGTTCATAGGGGAGCTTGAATACAGGGAACAGATAGAGGTCCTGGCAAAGAGGTATCATGGATTGGACCTTCTAGAGCAGGCTCTTGATAAGAACCAGGAGGATCTGTTTGGGCAGATATACGGCTATGCAAAGGGTGAGCTTAAGGATCACATCGGATACCTGCTTGAGATGGAGAGAATGCATGAGGTCAAGGCCACTCTGCGTGCCAGGATCGGCGAGGTTTCCCCTGAAGATTTCATAAAGGTCTCTCCTGCCAAGGTTCGAGGGGTGAACGAGAGATATTATGACCTTGTTGGGATACTGGAGGCTGATACGTTGGAGGATGCCGTTGACCTGCTAAAGGATACACCCTACTATTATGCGCTTCATGAAATGCTGGAGACCCAACCTCGTCCGTTCCTGACCTCTCAACCCCTTGAAGATGCCATGACCCTGGCTTACTATGAGCACCTGTTAGAGACTGTGATCTCCGGTCATAAGAACAAGGCCAATAAACTATTCATTTCCTTCATTAGAAAAGAAATAGATGTTGTAAACATCCGCACCATTCTGAAGGCAAAGGTATGGGGGGTAAGCGGAGAGCTTAGAGACCTCATAGTACCTGGAGGTCTGGCATTGATAGATGATACACTGGAAAAGCTCTTGGAAGCTCAAGGCACCAAGGCTCTTTTTGAGGTGTTAGCAACCGGTTCGAAAGAATTATATGATGCCCTAAGCGAGCTTGTGCCTGAAATCGGAAGGGATCAGACTCTTAGCCAGGTCAGCCAGAGGCTGGATAAGTACCTTATGGAGGAGGCTCAGAACTTCTCCTTCAAGTACCCGCTTTCTATCCTTCCAGTTCTAAATTTCATAATAAGAAAGCAGGCCGAGATAGATAACCTTAGAATAATCGTGAGAGGAAAGCAGTACAATCTTTCTGAAGGATTGATCCATGACCAGCTGGTCATGTGAAATGGGTGGAACACATGGAAATTGCAGTGATCGGATCGGAAGAATTTTCCCTAGGCTTCCAGATGCTGGGTGTCAAAAGGATCTACTCTATTGGAAAGAATAGGGCCGATGACAAGGTCAGGGAACTGCTAGGAGACCATAGCGTTGGCATCATCCTCATCAGTAAGGATTATCAGGACAGTCTTAGTATGCGTACAAGGGACGATATGAACAGAACCACAGTGCCAGTGGTGGTAGCGATTGGCAGGGAAAGGGATGAGTCCCTTCGTGAAAGAGTCAAGCAAGTTATGGGAGTGGACCTATGGAGCTAAAACCCAATAAAACCAAGGACGAGGGCACCATATTCAGGGTTGCTGGCCCGGTGGTCACAGCAACAGGAATAGACCCCAAGATGTATGACGTAATATTCGTAGGTGATGAGGGTCTTTTGGGAGAGGTTCTCAAGATAGAAAGGGAACGCACGATCATCCAGGTATACGAGGATACCTCAAACATCAAGCCAGGTGAGAAGGTGGTCAATACCGGTCATCCTTTGACAGTTGAGCTGGGTCCGGGCCTTATAAGCAGCATTTATGACGGGATCCAGCGCCCATTGCCGGTTCTTCAGGAATCCATGGGCGATTACATAAAAAGAGGTTCCAAGGTGCCAGGGGTGAACAAGGAAAAGATGTGGGAATTCACTCCGTCCCTCAATGTTGGTAGC
>JAUVCJ010000114.1 GCA_030595765.1 Thermoplasmatota archaeon
CGATCACATCAACGTGCTCTGGAGCTTGAGCCTGTAGGACTGCATGTTGGCAAACACCTCGTCCTCCTCAAGCACATTCCTTGTCTCTGTCTTTGGAACTGACAATATGATCTCCCTGGTCCTGCCGTAACGGCCTTTTGATATTATCCTGGCATTGATAAGACCAAGCATGTCGAACTCTGATACCAGATCGGTTATCCTTCTCTGGGTCAGTGATGAGATGCCGGAGCGCTGGCATACTATCTTGTAGGAGTCGTAAACGTCGCCGGTCGTGAGCCTTGTCCTTCCGACCTCCTCGTTGAGGATGATCCCGAACAGAAGCAATTTGCTCTGGGTTGGAAGGGTCCTTATCACCTCAGTAACGCAATCCAGCTCCAGCTTGTTCTTTGCCAGATCCACATGATGCGGCAGCACTCTCTTGTCCTTCTGTCTCTCTGCAAGCTCAGCAGCTACCCGCAACAGGTCAAGCGCGCGTCTTGCATCGCCGTGCTCCTGGGCAGCTAGTGCCGCACATTGAGGTATTACCGACTCCTCCAGTATCCCTACCTCAAAAGCAAGATCTGCTCTCTGACTCATGATATCCTTCAGCTGTTCTGCGATGTACGGAGGAAACACCATCTTTTCCTCGCCAAGCCTGCTTTTCACCCTTGGATCCAAAAATTCTGTGAACTTCAGGTCGTTAGAGATGCCGATGACACTGAGCTTTGCCTGCTTTAGGGAGTCGTTGATCGTGCTTAGATGATATAGCACATCGTCACCGCTTTTGTAAACCAACTTGTCTATCTCATCCAGAATGACAACAATAACCTGCTTTTTGGAATCTATCTGGTCCCGAAGCGCGTTATGCACCCTTTCAAGAGGCCAGCCAGTAAATGGTATCTGCTCCTTCCATTTGTCAATGAACCTGTTCCCTATGTTCTGAAGGACTCCATACTGGGTATCCACAATTTCGCAGTTGATGTAAACGTAATGAACCTCGTTATCGGTGAGCATCCCGACTGGAATGCCGACCTCCATGTCGTCATTAAGCAGGCTTACGGCATTGTCGTCCAGCTGGCCTGCGTTTTTCTTTTCAAGCACCTGCTTTTGAAGCCTCTCGACCTCCTTTCCCAGAAATTTCACCACTGCGGTCTTGCCTGTCCCAGTCTTTCCAAATATCAGAATGTTGCTGGGTCTCTCTCCCTTTAGTGCTGTAGCCAATATCGAAGCGAGCTGGTCGATCTGCTCGTCCCTGTGAGGCAGTGAGCTGGGAATATAGGCTGGGCGCAATACATCACGATTGCGTTTGAACAGCGACTGGTGTGATAGATAGCTATCAAATATGCTTGTTTGCAAATGAAACTCCCCCGAGTTAAAGCCCAAACCAGAGAACAAAAAAGTCCCACCCGAGCTTCTAAAGAGGATATGCAGAGAACCCTACTTGAAGTTTTCTTTTTGCCCTTTGATAACAGATGTGGTAGCATAGGCCAGTACTACTTCGACCGAAGGGTTCATTTCAAGGCCACACTGTTCAGGAAAGGCCATAATTTCATGTGGAGAATCTAAACCTTTCTATAGCAGGGAGCACAGCGATTTTGGAGTGGGGGACCCCTTCATTTCATGTGGAACTTTTTTGTTGCTTTTTGTTGCGGAGTGTTTGGGATTTTGGTGGAGCTTTTAATCTTGAAGTGAAAGATTATTTGTGAATCTTACTTCTTGCAGCTGGGAGGTGGCTTGGTTCTTCCTGCTGGGAGAAGGTCTACTTCTTCCTGCAAGGCACTGGCTCACTTCTTCCTACTGGGAGATGGCCTACTTATTCCTACTGGGAGATAGCCTACTTATTCCTACTGGGAGATGACTTACTTATTCCTGTTGGGAGATGGTCTACTTATTCCTACAGACCCGGATGAGTCCAGAGAATGGTATGACTTCAATGCCTTTTTTCTCTAGCTGATCCAGCACAAGGTTCATGCCCAAAGAGTCAGATGCTATGTGGCCAGCTATGACGACGTTCAGGTGGTTCTTCTTGGCTTCTTTTAGATGGTCTTCCTTGATGTGCATCTCAATGATCGTGCCTACACCCGCCTTTGCCATTCTCTCGTACTGACCCTTCGGCCCAGAAGTTCCTCCTGTCATCTCAACAACGACCTTTCCTGCTCGTCCCTGTTTCTTGCCACTCAATATCTTCGGGCCTGATTTTAGAAGAGCTGCTTGTTTGTACTCTGGAACCTTCTTTAGAACATCAAGAACATCTTCAAGGGTGAGGGGATCAGCCTTGTCAATGAGTTTCTGAACATGCTTCTGAACATTATTGTCAGCAGGTGAATGGCAACACATCAGACCCATGCCAAGAAGCCTTGCGCTGTCAATGACCTTGTAATGATTGCCTGGCATCATTCCTCTATCTACTTCCTGTATACGTGGTTCTAACATTCCTTCAGCGATGTTAATAGGAATGTCATAGCCATGGAGCATATCTGCCTGCATCCTCATCACATCGGAAAAGCCAGCTCTGCCCATACCTAAGGGGTGGTGACCCAGGATCATGTCGATCTTCTTTTTGCCTTGGCCTTGAGAAAGTCTATCAGCAAGTAGCACCTCACCGGTATCAACATCAATGCCAGCCAGTATCCTCTTCACTTGCTTTCCATGATCGTAACCTATCCTAGTATCTGAGTATGGATTAATCAGCTCATCCTTATCAAACACCGCTTTCTCATCCTTTTTAAGAGCTTTGTATTTCTTGTTCTTGATGTCAAGAAATCTCTGAACTTCCTTCTTTCCCCTGGGGTCTGCAGAGATTCCTAGCTCTATTGCCAATTTGTAAATTTGCTGGATCAACATATGAATCAGACAGGAATGGGACCGTTGATTATTAAAATGTAGGTCAGATAATCAATGTGAAAATGTGAATCGTATGTGGCAATCAATGCTGATGATTGAACGTGAGTTGATTTTCCAAATGAAGCCAATAAACTAGACGAATCAATCTCTTATTATTATTATTATTATATCTATAGAATAAAGCTGAAAATATATAATAAGGATAAATATCTATAAAAAGTAAAAGAAACCAGAATACTATATTCCATCCTGGGATATGCAAACCTCAAGCAAGTCTACTTAGCAAATCATATTCGTACTCATTCTCATCCATCAAAAAAACACAAAATTAATACCTCCAAGCTTCCATGTAAGCCTTTGGTGACCTCTTTGTCTTCAGAATCCAATAAAGAACCTTCCAACCCAATCGCTAAGAACTCCCTCGCTAAGAATAGCCCCAGGCAATCTTCGAATCTTTCTTCGAACCTTCCTACCACTAATCCGTTAAAACGGCTACGCTTGAGGATCACCACTCCTGTGAACTTCCTTGAACAAGCAGCTATGATGTCTAAGGTTGCAAACAGTTGCACCATGTTATATGCATTCGTTTATCAGCCTCATAAATCGATCAGCATGTTCTCTGTGGACTGGAAAGACGAACCTGATATGAAAGGCATGGAAAAGATAAGCTTCGTTGATAGTTTCCAACCTATGGAAGAGAGTGGGATCCAGTACTATCTCATGCGTTCCACCCACCCTCCTGAGGTGTTGATGGTTCTAGAGCAGGTGATGACCGATCTTAACGTATTCTTCGACTTTCCCTGGACCTTTAGCCTGAAAAGCTCGGAAGTTTACATTGTAGGGCTTCAGCAAGCACTCAGAGATGCATTGGTCCTTCTAGATGACGTGTCTATTGAGTATGAGGTGCTAAGTCTCTCCAACTTCCATCCCCTGCGTAACGACATTCTCGGCAGCCTCACTCCTCTCCAGCTCAGATACCTCAAGCTTGCTTGGGACAAGGGTCTCTATGAGATTCCCAGAGACACCAACATACGAAAAATGGCAACCGGCCAGGGAATAACCCACACCACACTTTCGCACCACCTGAGAAAGGCGGAACGTAACATTTTGGGAGAGCTCTTTGGGTAGATGGCTGCAAACTAGCATTTAAACCGCCTTTCATGCACGTCACAACCATAATCAACCCAGAAATACATACACGACTGTCGTGGTGAAAACATGCCTGCAATAGAAATAATCGATGTGGTTAAGGAATACGGCGATGTCAAGGCTCTCCAAGGCCTTACCCTTACAGTTGACGAGGGCAAGGTCTTTGGCTTTTGTGGACCCAACGGCGCAGGGAAATCCACCACCATCAAGATACTTGTTGGTTTGGTGTATCCAACATCAGGCACTGCAAAGGTGCTTGGGATAGATGCAGTGGAGAATGGGGTAGAGGCAAGAGCCCACATTGGCTATCTCCCTGAGCAATACGGAATGCCTGGCTGGGATACTCCCAGAAAGTTTCTCAAGTATATCGGGATCCTCTCTGGGCTATCAAGGGATGGTCTGGATGAAAAGATCGAAAAGATGGCCAAGGAGATTGGATTTACTGAATACCTGGACCGCCGAATAAAGGGACTGAGCAAGGGGAACAAGCAGAAAGTCGGAATTGCCCAAGCCTTTCTTCATGAGCCCAAGGTAATTCTTTTCGATGAACCAACAACCGGCCTAGATCCTATTGGGAGAAACGAGGTTCTGGCTGCCATGAAAGCCTATGCCAAACAAGGAAATACAGTTTTGTTCTCGACTCATATTCTCACAGATGTGGAAAAGATATGCGATGAGGTTTGCATATTGTACAAGGGAAAGATGATCGAGGATGGAACCCCGGGAGAGCTAAGGCAGAAACACGGCGCAAGAGACCTGGATGAGGTATTCCTGAAGGTGGCGCAACATGAGTGAAGAAGCGAATCAAGCTGGGATTCCAACCTCTCAAGAAAGCCCAGAGGAAGACCAAACTAGCGACTATCAGCCGAAGCAATAACACTCCTCTAATAAGACGGAGCAACAACACTCCTCTAATAAGACGAAGCAACAGCACCCCTCTAATAAGACGGAGCAACCACCACACGCACCTAAACAGATAGCACTTCCAACACTTGTTATGCTCAATGCAACTCGGATGGTCTTCTCCATTCGTGGTTTGCTGGCCTTGATGTTCACGATATACATGATAGTGGCAATAGGTTGGTTCTATGACGCCATCGCAACCACTGCTCTGGGAGAAATTTTGAATATATTTACCACACAAGAGAGCCAGTTCCAGTGGTTTGTTTTCGATAGTGCACTTGTCAAGCTCACAACTCTTTTTGTTGCTCCAATATTTGTTTTCGATGCGATATCAGGCGACAGGCACCAGGAAAGGCTGGGACTATATCTTTCAAGGCCAATAAGCCGGACCCAGCACGTTCTAGTCAGAACCCTCTCTGCATTCGTGGCGTTTGGGATAGTGTATCTTCCATTGATTTCTCTGGGATACCTCCAGTTCACCACAATCGTACCTGGACTCACTCCTGGGCCGTATTTCGCAACATCTTTCCTCCTCTACTTGCTAGCTTTCTTCTCGATGTCTGTTGGTATTTTTATCTCAGTTGTTTCCAAGAACAATATGGTCTCGTTCCTTGCAACATTCGGCATCATGAGCTTTGCAATGCTACCCAACGCTATGAAATACAGCATGCCTGCTATGGAGACGGCGGCAATAGCCACTCCCCACTACTATGCTACATATTTTATCAAACCTGGAAATCTGGACGCCCTTAGCTACATAGGTATAATGTTGGTGATGATACTCTTCTGCCTCCCATTTCTATATCTGGCGATCTGGAGATTTAATAAAGAGGATCTGTAAAAGCCCAATGTATATATGTGAATCAAGGAGAATGCGAGCCAAGGAGAATGCGAGCCAAGGAGAATGCGAGCCAAGGAGAATGCGAACCAAGAGGAATGTGAACCAAGATCGAAAAGAATGTAAAACGGAAGGAAATACATGAACATGGACATCTGGCTTGCAGACGTTAAACACCTTATTCATTCAAAGCGCACCAGTTACACCATACTGATAATGTGCGTTTTTGCAATAGCCATGGCACTGGTGGTGAAGGCAGCTCCGCCTGGTCTTGCAGAAGCGCTTCGATCCGCAGCTCCTGGAAGCGCAGGTGTTTTTGAGTATATGTGGTTCGAGAACGTGCTTAACAAGTTCCTGTTGCTGATATTCATAAGCTACGGTGCCTTCATAATCTGTGACCTTGAGGATGATAGGTCTATTGCCATGATAGTTACCAAACCAGTTACCCGAACCAATTTCATACTTCGCCGCACTGCCTCCTCACTTTCTGGCTTCTTTTTCGTCTATTTCGTAGGCATTGCCCTCTCAGGGGCAATAGCCGCAGTCATAGTCGGCAACCTGGATTATCCACTATTCATGTTGCACCACGTCCAGATACTTCCCATGTTCTTGTTCACCTACGCCTTGACATTCTTTCTTAGCGTCCCATTGCGAAACACCACGCCCTCGGTCCTTACTGCCTTTAGCATAACATTGGCAGCATCTTTTCTTTACACGTTCACCACGATGGCTGACCCAACAGCTGTTCCCTCTGGGTATAATCCGCTTACTTTAGGATACCTCATCCTCATTGACAGCCCGTTGACAGAGCCTATGATAATCTCACTGGCCTATGCAGCCGGGCTTTATTCTGCAGGACTGCTATGGTTCAATAAAAAGGACATTTGATTTCTTTGCGTCTATGTGCTTTGTGTCTTTGCGATTTCTTTATTTGCTCAATCCAGAATGATTCATCAATCCAGAATGCGTTTTTCCTTCATTATCCCAAGCTACTGTATCCCTACCTCATAAGCCACTCTCATATCAACTCTCCAAATGAAATATAGGGGTCACCCTTCCCAAAACACGATACAATGAAGGGTGCAACATAATGGCCTGGGAAAAGAGTTTGGAGCAACACACAATGGTCTGGTCTACTTGAGCTTGTAGTTTTGAATGGCCTCGGCAGTCCTTTGTTTGTACTTTTCACCAAGTTTCCAGGCCAGTTCCTCGATCTCCTCGCGGTTCTTGACGAATTTGGCCCTGCTGCCACTATCAACGAGCAGGTTGAACCTGCTTTTGCTGAATATGAAATCAAAGGTGTAATAGCCGCCTGTCATCAGGAACAGAAGACCCAGGATCGCGAACCACCAGTTCCATACTCCAACTGCCTGAAGGAAGTCCCTGATGGGATCCACCCAGGTGGCCGAGTAGGCATCCATATAGTTCAGGGCGATGTACCCAAGAGAGAAAAGCACTAGGCCAGCAATGAAAAGGATGGCCATCAACAGGAAGAAATGCTTGTACAGGAAATTGAGCTTCATCGTTGCCAGGATGTACCACTTTGCAATATAA
>JAUVCJ010000035.1 GCA_030595765.1 Thermoplasmatota archaeon
TCCTCCAGCATGGAAAGGACTAGATAAAAGGCCGCGATGTAAGGCAGGACCATTCCCAGTGGTACAAAGAGGCCAGTGGTTAAAAGACCCATGGACTGGACATAGTCAATTTCCCCATCTATCAATCTCCCAATGAGTATATCACGGGCGAGGCCAGGGCCCAAGGCATCGCTTATCGACATGGCATAAGGAGTATAGAGATCGAAGATAGGCTCGAAAACATGGCCGATAAGCCCCTCCCCGATGAACCTGATTATATAAAATGTAAGGAAAATGACACCCAGGGCTAGCGGGATCCCTGTAGCGGGTTTTATCGTTGCGTCAGATACCCTTTCCCAGATGGTATGATGCCTGTGCTTTACCCTCTGCACCTTTCCGATGATATCCCCGATCCCTACCCATCTCCCTTCCTCGCTTGTTGGTCTAATGTGCTCCGGGGATACGGCATCCTTCATCCTTGACACCAGTTCCTTGATGCCCTCTCCTGTCAGGGCCACCGTCGGGACCACCGGCACACCCAGTAGATCTTCCAGTGTCTTTACATCGACCTCTATACCCAGATGTTTCGCTTCGTCCCATAAGTTCAGGGCGACGATAACTGGCACATCTCGTTCTAACAGCTCCAGTGTCAGTAACAGATTTCTTTCCAGGTTTGTGGCATCAACGACGTTGACTATGATGTCGCCAGCATTTACCATATTTACCGCGACCTCCTCGGCCTTGCATGTTGCCTTAAGAGAGTATGTCCCTGGGACATCTATAACCTCGACCTTCTCCCTGTCCAATCGCATCTTCCCCTTGGAAAAGTCCACAGTGGTTCCAGGGTAGTTGGAGGCTACCACATTGGCACCAGTTAACCTGGAGAATAGCACGCTTTTGCCAACGTTGGGATTGCCCATAAGGAGGATCTTTTTTACCTTTCCATCGCTCATTGTATCACTACGACCATGATTCTCTCTGCCATTCCCCTGCCTATTGCCGTATCCCTTCCGTCTATACTTATTACCAGAGGGCCGCCCAGTGGGTGTTTTGTAATGAGTTTGAGGGTCTTTCCCTCCCTGATACCTCTCGACCTCATGTTTGACTGGAAGCCTGAGCCTCCTGCCAACTGCGATATCCTTGCAATTTGTCCTGCCTGTAGTCCTATCAACGGTATGTCCATGTGCCTCACCACTCATTTTTAGGGTCGCCTAAATTAGGGAGGCCTAAACGTGTGTATATATATTGTCCCTGATATATTCGGGGCAGTCCAATATCAGATACCGACACCCGATAAACAAGCTCTCGGTGAGGAAGGACTACTGGCCCACCGTCCAAACCACGCTAACATCGCCTGCAAGGTACATCCAATAACCCTTTCCTCGACCTATCATATCGTCAGGGCCAAGCTGGGTGCTGCTCCATAGGCTCGATTTTTCAACGACCATTGACACCTCGCCATCCGCTGTTCCATAGTTCAGGTTGTTTAGGCCGTTGGTGACGTTCATATCCGTTATTGATGGGAAGCTCACCATATTCCATCCTGGATAAAGCGTGATGTCTGTAGGGGTGATCGGTTGAGTGCCTGTTGGTATAAATACCGCATTAGCAGATGTGACATTTATCCATATTGCCATTGTATGATTCGCCTCTGGGAGGGAGTTATGGGACGATGGCGGATTTGTGTCATTGACCAACCACGAGCCACTTGAGGAATCATACCACATGACTCGGTCGTACTGTCCTGATATGGAGGAGAGGAAAGTTCCCAAGTCCTCATCATCCGGGATCATCCATGATGAAATAAGGTTCCATCCCTTGTGTAGTTCGACCCTTCCATTGACAGTCAGGGTGAAGTTGCGCCAGACCGTTCCTTCGTTGTACATCTTCTGGGTGAATATGTTTACTATGACCGGAATGGAATCCACGTGTGTGAAATTGTAGGTGTCGTTGAGCCAAGGCCGATAGACAGGGTCCAATGACGAGTTGTGCATCAGATCGAACTGGAAATTGTAGACCTCACCAACAGATACTGGATAATAGCCGCCAGCCGCAGTGGATGTCCTGAGATTGTTTGAATCGAATTGGATATTGCCAAGGGCATCTGCTCTTGCGACCAGAGGCTCGGCTCCATCCATGGTAAGCATCCCCAAACCCCAACCCTGCGTGGTGGATGTGGCAGGCCCTTCATACATTTTCAAGGAGAAAAATGTGTTGCCAATTGACGGGCCTGGAGATGTGGTCTTGAGCGTTATGGAAGCCGTTGTGGTATCTGAGGGCCACCATACCTTAGCCAAAGTGGTGCTGTTAATTGCGTAGAACCGGTAATGATATGTCTCTCCCAAGGCCAGGCCGCTGACCTCTATTAGACAGGCGCCACTGCCCAGGTCTGGGCTTGCATCGAATGATGAATTGCCTGTGCCAGGTGTAAAGTCCAAATTGGTATCATACTCCAGTGAGCAGGCCATTGCCTGGTTAAGGACCGCAGTCGCCCTGAACTTGACCGAAGTGATGTCGCTTATCCTTGGCTCCACAATGAACCGAGGTGCACCATCATCAACTGATACATTCACACTCCACTGTCCAACATCCCCATAACCCGGAGTGCCTGAAAGTACGCCTGTATTGGGGTCAATGTCAAGAAATCCTGCATCTGTCAAGAGATCCCATGTAACACTGCCCTGCTCATCATCAGTGGAGTTGTAATCAACCCAATAGGGGTCGTCCTGAAGGGTATCAGGCATGTCCGAATTTGTGATGTTGGGCAATACGTTCGACACATGGAGAGTGAAATTGTGCCAATCATTTAGGTCGTATTCATCAACCACACTGACGTTTACCCAGTGCCCACCCACATCTGAATTGTCCGGGGTGCCTGATAGCACTCCAGTAGCGGGCTCAATACCCAGAAAATCAGCGTTGGTCGTCAGGGTCCAGCTCATTGCATCGAGTTCTGGGTCACTCGAATCATAGTCAACCGAGTAGAAAGTATCCTCATTGGCCACAACCACATCTCCAGTGGTAATGACAGGCGGCTCATTAATGTGGACGGCTTTGCAAATTTGATTGTCTGTAAGGTCGCTCTCACCCGGAACGGCAGTTGCCTGCACACACATTGAATAGTCTCCAGAAGCAGGCGTGTCCCAGAAAAGTTCGGCAATGCCAGTATCATCCCTCAGGATAGGGCCAAACACTAACGTGTCAACAATCCCGCCATCCTGGGTGAGATTTACACTGATCGAATCCTCGGTTATCCAGCCCTGGTTCAATATCGAGCCGTTGACCGGGATTGTGATGCCGGGATTTACAGTGTCGCCAACATCTATGTCTGTAACATTGACCTCCCTAACTACAGGTGCAAGCCAGTCCAGAACCCTTTGCATCACATCATTGCCAGTTGCAGCATCATCGTTGTATATCGACTCGAATGGGAATGCAAAGAACACGGTCTTGAAGGCGCCGCTGTCGTGCCGCAAGGCCACGGATTCGCCGCTCCCGCCTTTGGTGAATATCGTATCTGCCTCTGCGTCCGGGTTGACCTCGTCGGTCCATTCGGAGTATGGATGGTCCAGTGAGACATTGCCCAATCCGTCGGTGATCGGGTCGCCATTGACACCGTTTACGGATGTGGCTAGAATGTCATTTGTATAGGAGCCGATGTGGAAGTAGCCAGAACCGAACCAATTGAGGCCGCGATTGAACAGATACTCATGCGAGGAGAGGAAGAATTTGCCACCGTTGTCCAGATACTGATAAAGCTCCTGCTCGTCCTCATTCATAAGGGTCTCGTCAGAATCTGAAGCGGTAGTCCATATTACGATCTCGAAATTCTCCAGATAACTAGCTGATGGTGTGCCTCTATCCACGTGATCCCAGACAGAATAGGTGTAGGTCGAGTTGTCCAGAGCATCTGTAAAATATTTCTGGTAATCAGCTCCCAGATCATCATCTACCAGTAGAACTGGGGGCTGGGGGAGAGTGGTTGCTTCATAATAGTTTGAGGAATTATCATCAATGCCTGTATTGCCTGCAATATCGGTGGATTCAACAAGAAATTTATAGGTAGTCTTTGGGGTGAGAGCAGAAATGGTCACAATGTGTGTCAATGCCAGAACATCGTGGATGCCTGAATATATCAAAGGCAATGTCTGATTGAAGCGGACAAGCCCCCTTGAATGCTCATCGGTCTCCCATGTGACCGTGATGCTTTCGTGTGTTGATGTGGCCTGCACATTGAATATCGTCGGGAAATCTCCGTCTATGTTGGCTGTGGCATTGACTGTTTGAGAGGAGTTAAGACCCCAGTCCTCGTCATCATACCAGGCGTAAAGAAGTTCACCATGAGCTACCTGAACCTTGCCATGCTCTTCTGAACCGGAAAGGAATGTTTCGCCAACGAATATCCCCGTATCAACCTCAGTCTCATTGAGGACAATTGTGATACCCTCTGGGTCAGTGGTGCTATTTACCAGCACTGTTGCCGTGTCAATACTTCCAGTGTCCAAGTTGAGGTCGCTGTCTGTTACTTCTAGGCTCGGGTTTCCGGATAGGGCATATGTGCCGTTCTCAAATGAGACTCTCCCAGTTGAGTACATGCGAACTGCTCCTGATGTTACCAATGAGAAGTTTTGAGGGCCCTGGGGCAGGTCACCCATTCTGCCTGAGGTCTCGACTGTGTAAAGGCCAACTTGTGGGTTCTGGATGAACACGTTCTCAAGATTGTTAAGGTCATCACGGTGGTCGGTGTTGATGGTCCAGTGGTTCTGATCGGTTCCTGAAGTTGACCACAGATTGTTGTAAAGGCCGTTATTGCCCCAATAGATCGATCCATCAGGTGCGATAACTTTGAGGTCCAGGTTATTTATCAATGTCCTTGCAGTTCCAGAGGTGGAGGAGGCAACAGGGTCTAGCCAGGCCAATGTAATTTTTAAAGGCTCTGTTCCGTCGGTGTACACCTGGCGCCTGATGGTCTGGTCTGTATCCACTGAATACATCCCATCCTCGATGTAATGGCCACCTGCTCCCAATGTATAGATGCGCTCTGCATCCGGTGCACCCCATCCTTGCTGGTTCCTGTTCGCGTCGCTTAGGTTATACTGGCTAGCATCCGCTATCATCAGCGCCTTGATAGTCGAAGATAGTGGAGTTGCGTTTGTCGGATTGTTGCCAAAGTGGTTGTCGATGTACATCTCATAGGCCAGGCCGACAACTCCAGCAGTCACCGGTGTTGCACCGCTGGTCCCACCGAAATTTGGATAATAGTCATTTGTTGCTTCCTCATTTTCACATCCTGGATTTGAACCGCAGTAACCACCACTACCAGAAATGTCAGTGGTGTATATCCCATCAAAGGGGCCTGCAAGATCCGGCTTCTGGCGACCGTCAGCAGTTGGTCCCTGTGACGGGGTACTACCGGCTCCATATGCAATCCATTCATCATCTGACATGTCGGCTGTGTTCTTGTGAAATATTGCTCCGACTGTGAGCACGTTCTTGGCAACAGCATCGTGGCTTAGGCTTGGAGATGCCAGCCCTCCAATCTCGTTATTGGAGTTACCAGCCCCCCATAGCTGGAGCTGCCAGGGATAGTTGATGGCTCCGATATCGTCCTGGTAGGAGTAGGTGTTATAGTGGCCGGGAAGGGCAACTCCAGTCCATGAGAACCAGGAATTAGTCTGGAACACGCCGTTCATCCCTGCTGGCCCCTCATTAAAGTCGCCGTCCCATAGGTTTGCAGTGGCGGTGGTCCTTCCTGTACCCCACGAAGAGAATGCTCCATTGCCAGCATAGAGCGCACCTTGGGCCTTTGTGTTATTGGCACCTGTGCTGAACACGATGCCGCTTACGGAGGTGCCGTGAGCCTGGACAGTAACGTTGCCGTCGGTCCATACCATGTTGGTCAGGTCCACATGAGCAATGTCTATTCCATTGTCTTGCACCTCGCCAAGGATGCTGGAGCCGTTATAGCCACCTACCTGCTGAGGTGTGTCGTGTCCCATGTAGTCGTTACTGGTAATTTTATCCATCAATGCATGATTTGTACCTTTTGGATGGATGGCAAGAACCTCAGGCAGTTTGGACACCGATACAAGCTCTCCAGCAGGGATGTTCATCTCCAGGTGCATGAGCCCGTTTTCTTCGGTCTTCAAGTGGGAGCCGCCCATTCCAACAACTACCTTCTGAACGCTCTGAATGGAGGCCCATGAGAACAGTTCTAGGATGATCGAGGCCTCTCCATGCATTTGGGCTACACCAGGTGCAATCTTGTATTCAGGGAGATAGGCGCCTACCCAGCCCACCTCGGCCATAAGAGCCAATTCCTGAGCCTGTTGTTCTGTTGCACCAACCAGGTATGCCCTTTGCGCAATGTATTGATGGACTATGGTTCCCTTGCTCTCAAGCAAGGCTACGAATCCTTTTGGAACTGGGCCATTAGATTGGATGAGATAGCCTGTTCGAACTTCAGGAGCATAGCTGTAGCCATCATCGCCCTTATCATCAGCATCATCATTATGAGCTATATCTAGAACTGAAGGGGTTACGTTTGGATCAATTTGATGATCGAAGATCCACATTGGAACCGCATTTTCAATTTGGGCTTGGCTCCCGGTCTGCCCCTCATTCGTAGGAGTGTTCTCCTCAGGCGGTAATGTTGAAAGCTCTCCCATCAACGAGCCTGCCCCGCTTACAAGAACTAGTAATGCTGTGACGATCAAGGCCATTAGAGTTGGCCTGCTTTTTTTATTGAACCTGAAATTGAACATGAACCCAACACTCCCATTCTCAAGCCTTATCCATCCAAGCCGTGCTTTTTGGGCACAGGCTTTTTGAACATAGGTCTAAGCTGAGTACTATACCTATGTATCTTTCAGCTATATATATTGATATTGGAAGTAGGATGACCTTAAACTTGGAGATGGCCTTAACTTGATCTTTGGGGGCGGATGACTTTGCCCTTGAAGATTGGATAACTCTTAGATTGGCACATTCCACACAACTGGTACATCCCCTGCCAGGTACATCCAGTAGCCTTTGCCCGGCTCCATAATGTCATCCTGCCCAAGCTGGACACTGTCCCACAGGCTTGGCACCTGAGCCGCCTGGTACACCTGCCTGTCGGCACAGCCAAAGCCCAAGTTGTTAAGAGGGCGTCTGTCCCGTTATTTGCGGCTCCGATGTGAGCTAGGGAGTAGGAATTCCCCCCAAATTCAAGCCTGCAAGCTAAAAGTTGTAGCCATAAGGCAGAACAAATAAGCTGGGAGCAGGGGCAACACCAAACAATGGTCTCTCGCCAGTCTGGTCTTACACAGGAGAGATGCTGATGACGTTGTTGCCCCTCAAGACAACTGTACCTATCTTGCGCTGGTTGCCATCGAAGATCTCCTGGGTGTCGTCCAAGACCAGGTTCATGTAGTCGTCAAATCCGGTTAGTTTGCCTTCAAGGACTCTTGTGTCCTTCAGAAGCAACGATATGCGCTTATCAAGCGAACGCTCTAGTACTTTTATTGGAAGTGCCAAAATATCAATCCTCCACCAAGCGCCTACAAAGTCTCACTGCTCTTAAAGGTTTTGGACTTTTATGGGGTTTTTAGCCGAATTGCCCATCACTTGGCCTTCTGTTTTGCCCGGGTTTTTTGCTTAGTCGCCTGTTGCTTTTCCACTGAGACCTGTTTCGTATTTTATCAAAAATCATCCATCAGATCCTGTGTTGGCCTGTTAAGGCCTTGGCAAAAACATCAACCAGTTCCTGTTCCGGTCTGTTAAGGCATTAGCAAAATCATCAACCAAGTCCTGTGTTGGCCTGTTAAGGTCTTGTCAAAATCATCAGCCAAGTCCTGTTCCAGCCTGTTATGGCTCTTGGCCAAATCGTTTTTCGATCTCCGCCTTCATCCTGACCCTAAACTCTTCGATGTCTTCCATGGCCTCAGCCAATAAACTGTCCTTGATAGTGCCGCTCATGCTACTCTTGTTATGCCTGATGAAGGCAACAACCCATCGTTTGCGCAGTTTCATTCGATGCTCAAGGTATTCCAGGCTCTCCTCCTGGGTGCATCCCTCCCTGAGCTTTTTGTGATTTGGGCTCCTGTGTTCGGAGTCTGTCACAGTCAAGAGGTGGGTGGAAAGCCTGGTTTGCCACAGATCCAGGTTCTTCCTGGGGTCCGTTGATCTTCTTTTTGGGAACTGCATGGATATCGCAATGATTGTAGAAACTGGCATTTAAGGGTTGCCTTACTCTCTCTTTTCACCTTTGTGAGTATCTCTCACATCATGAGTCTTGCTTTTTATTCTTGATCAGGAGACCCAGCAGGACACCGATCACCGCCATCAGTCCTCCTATGAGGGCAAAAAATAGCACATTGTCCATGAAAGGGATCGCATCAGAGTTGTCGCCAATGCCATCTCCGTCTGAATCTACCCATTCAAGCACGTTTTGCGGGAATGCATCTGCAAGGGCTCCGGTGGGATTGTCTCCGTATCCATCCCCATCAGAGTCCACCCACTGGGAAGGCTCGTCTGGAAATGCATCCCCATCATCGCTGTATCCATCTGAATCATTATCTGGACACCCGAGCACGTCAAGCTCAGAGGATCCATACACCCAGGGGCAGCTGTCAGTTCGGTTGCCGTTCGGGTTGTCTCCGAACCCATCCCCATCTGTGTCACGCCATTGTGTTGCATCGTTGGGAAACATGTCAGCATGATTGCCAGTAACATTATCCCCTCTCCCGTCGCCATCCGAGTCCACCCATTGAGTCCCATCATTTGGAAATGCATCTCCGTTAGTGCCCTCTGGGTTGTCGCCGTGTCCATCTTCATCCAGATCATGCCATTGGGTAGGGTCATCGGGGTAGAGGTCACCGTACATGAGGACCTGAGGATCAATAATTCTAATGTCCTGCATGAACAGGTCAACAATTGGCTTGTTGTTCCCATCAACAGGGGTACTTGCAATCTGCCTGACCACATCCATCCCATCAATGACCAGGCCAAACACGGCATATGAGCCGTCTAGAAAGAGCTGATCTCCGTCACACACGAAAAATTGGCTTGAAGCCGAGTCAGGGTCAGAGGAACGCGCCATGGATACCGCTCCATCCACATGACTTAGAGATGGGATAATCTCCAGAGGGATCCTTATACCAGACCCTCCAGTGCCATCCCCCAGAGGGTCGCCTCCTTGGATAATGGCATCGTCAATTACCCTGTGGAATATCAGGCCGTTATAGAATCCAGATTGAGCTAGATCTATGAAGTTGGCTGTGGTGATCGGTGCCCTCTGCTCGTAAAGCTCGAAAATAAACGTGCCGTAGTTCGTCTGGACCTGAGCCACCCTATCTCCACTGTCTAACAATTCTTGGGTCCATGCAGGCGGGGCAAGCTCCAGGTTGTCTCCCCATCCATCACCATCGGTATCGTTCCATTGAAGCTCATTATCTGGGAATGCATCCGGCAAGATCCCCGCAGGATTATCTCCGTGTCCGTCTCCATCCCAGTCAGACCACTGCGAAGCTTCATCAGGAAAGTCATCAAAATTATCTGCGTAACCATCGTGGTCTGTATCAGGCTCGTCGATTTTATAGAACACATCAGACCCCTGGCCAGATACCTCCTTCCAGAATATTGCTTTTCTACCTGAGTCCAGGATCAAAATGTTTGGCATCTCAACCTTGCTAACCGGTTCTGTAATTGTAATGTTGGAATGGACAATGGCTCCTGTGTCTTCCATTTTTGAATAATAAACCTGCTCACCTCCATTTCTGCCGTCAAGCCATGCCAGGTGTATGTTGCCGTCTCCATTGCTGGATACGCTGGGAGCCCAGCCATTTCCTGTTCCGGATGTTAGCTGCCGACGTTCCTCCTGAACAGTTCCCGAGGGATCCACCTCTGCATGGAATAGATCATAATAGTAGTGCTCGCCGCCTTCAACTTCGGCAATTTTGGTCACCTCTGACCAGAATATATGAGCGTTGCCAGAGGGGCCGGAGATTATGTCTATGTGCCGTTGTTGGCCTTCCATTTGAGTGACGAAAGTGGCACCTATCACCTCGGCGCCGCTGGAGGATAAACGCTTGAAGTATATCTTGTAAACTCCTGCTGGATTGTACCTGTCATCATACCAGGTTATGAGCAGGTCATTGTTGGGTGCAAGTGCCATCCTTGGCAGCTTGGAAGATAATGGGTCGATGGTTATGCGCACATTTGAGGCTTCCAGGGTTCCATTCGACCCGAACCGAGAGTAGTATATGTCCTCCTCAGCGGTCCTGGCATCCTCCCATATCACATGGGCACACCCTGCTGAATCAACCACGATCTGGGGTTGGGTGGAATAGTATTGGGTCAGATTGGCTGGTTGCATATCCATCACTCCAGAGGAGTTTATCCTGGCATACCTTACAACCCAGGAAGATCCATTATATTGTTGCCAGACCAGATGGGCATTACCTAAATGGTCAGCCTCAACTTGTGGATATAGCTCATCTGAATCCTCAGCTACAACCTGGAGGTCTTGGATAAGGACATTACCATTCCCATCCAGTTTGGAATAATGGATGTGGAAATGGGGATCATTGTACTGTATCCAGACCACGTGAATATTGCCCAAACCGCCAGAGGCCGAATCGATCCCCCTTATTGCCAGCCCCTGATCTGTTAGTTCAAGGACTGTTGTCCCCCATCCGTAGGTCTGAGACTCTGCTGCTACTGGCAGCGCAATCAACGCAGGCACAAGCAATATCAATGCCAATGCAATTGGTAACGACCTGTGAATGGGTCTGCGGCTGTGAGTTATTACTTTTCCTGCCATGAACTGGAATGGACACTCGTGGGCTAAATATTTAGTGGTGCCAATCGAAAGCATGGATCTCGGCCTCAATATTGATCGGAGGGATGATACTCTTTACATGCAGATGTGCAAATCTCTTCTGAGGTAGGGCCGGAGGTGAGCCGAGGTGTCTTATTATGCATCGGCCTAGACATGAAGTTTGAAGGCTAGAGATGTAATGATCTCATTTTATTTTTCAGGCTCGTCAACGGGTTCTTTACCGTCAGTATCCTCATCTTTTCCATCATTGTCCTCGTCATTGCCGCCCTCTTCGGAAGCCGCCTGCTCTGCTTCTTCTCTTTCTTCTTCTGCAAGTGCCTCAGCTTCCCGAAGTGCGACTTCAGCCTCCAGCTCTTCTAGTGGGAGAGGCTTGATGTAATCTGCGCTTTCTTCCTCTTCCTCAAAGTCCAATCCCTTGATGGTGGTCTGGAATTCATCCAGCGTCTCCTTCAAGATTCTCAGAGCCTCAACAAGAACGTCCCTAGGGGACATGGCTCCAGTTGTTTCGAACTGGAAGATTATCTTGTCATCATGGCTACATATTTTGATCGCGTCCAGCTCACAGATATCCACGCAGGCATTGCAAAGAGTGCACTTTAACAGGTCCTTGACAACAATCTTGCCGCCCTTGAGTTCCAGCACATCGCTGGGGCAGTCCCTGACACAGCTTGCTCCCTGGTCACAAGCCTTGTGATCCAAGGTAATTTCTGGGTAGTACCTGTAGCTTGCAGCTTGTGCCGCCTGCCACTTGGTGTGTTTGGTACCAGTCCCTAGTTCAGCTTTTGCATATAGCAACATGGCTTGTTTGCCATTGAGCTTGACTATGGGGATGTGGTGCCTGATCTCGAATATCTTGGCGTATTTCTCTCCAGAAATATTTCCTACAGCCTGCTTGACCACATGAAGGTCATCCGAATATACAGTCGAAGATACTCTCATGTCATCCGAATTCGGGCCTTTCTGGTTTAGCGAGTACATGATGGTGCAATTCGGGCACCCAGTGCCGTCACATACACATTCATCGCGAGGGGTGAATAGACCAGGTTCACATGGTATGGGTACCAGACCGAGCCTGTGGGCAATGACCTCATCAAATAGGGGGCTTACACTCTCGTATTCCTTGCCATTCTCGTCCCTGATGGCTCCCAAATGGAACTCCACCTCCTCTATGGCCATGGTCGGAACCTCAGATATGATGGTTCTTCGGATGGCATTAGCAAATGATGGTGTCGTGTTACTAAGTAGGAACTGAATGTAGTCATCACGACTCTGAAGGATCTCTATCTCAGGGCTCACACGCGCCTCCCCCTTCGTCCACCTCTCTTTTTAGTCCCATCATGTGGAATTGGGGTGACATCTTCGATGCGACCAATTCTTATGCCAGCCCTAGCAAGAGCCCTTATGGCTGCTTGTGCGCCTGGACCAGGTGAGTGGGACCTGTTGCCGCCAGGAGCCCTTACACGGATGTGTAGATGGGTGAAACCCTTCTCCTTGGCCACATCAGCAACTCTTTCGGCTACCTTCATGGCTGCATACGGCGATGCCTCATCTTTGGCAGCCTTGACTACCATTCCACCAGAACATTTTGTGATTGTCTCGGCTCCGGTGACATCGGTGACTGTCATGATTATGTTGTTGTATGATGCATGGATGTGTGCTACTCCCCATCGAATCATGTGCTTTCCTCCTTTTTCTTGTCTTCAGCCTTTGGAGACTCTGTAGTGGCAGATTCTTTTTTATCTACCTTTGGTTTTGGAGCCTCGGTCTTAACGGGTTTTTTCTCCTCGACCTTAGGTTTTGGAGCTTCCTTTGTGGCAGGTTCCGCTGGTGTGGTTGGCTTTCCCACAGTCTCCTTGTTACCATCAGCTGGTTTTTGGGCTGGAGCATCCCTTGAAGGGGCGCTCTGTCCCGATCCGCCACGTGCTCCTGGGGGTCCACTGCGTGCACCCGGAGGTCCGCCACGTGCCCCTGGGGGTCCACCGCGTGCTCCTGGAGGTCCACCACGTCCTGGTCCGCCGCGCCCTGGTGGTGGGCGTTGTCCGACCCTAGCCGAGCCTCCTCCTCTTCTCCTGCCTCGACCACGGATGTCAGTATCAGGTTTATACGGTTCTATGAAGGTTACGATCTCTCCTTCTGTCAGAGCCTTTCTCCTGGCAGGATGCAGCTCGTTATCCAGAGGGGAATACTGCTTGTATGTTATGAGATCCTCTTCCTCTCGCCTAACATAGTATCCGGGAATGGTTACCTTGTGCCCCTTGATTGCAGCGTGGCCATGGACTATTAGCTGGCGAGCGTGCTTGGGGGTGTATGCCAGTCCCTTTAGGTATACCTGGCTTTGTAATCTTCTGGCCAGTAAGGCCTCGACCTTAAGGCCTAAAATGTCATTCAGGCTGGCGCCATCCGGCAAAAAGCCAGTCCGGAGTAGTCTTCCCAGGAGCTGGGCTTTTTCCTTTTCGGCCTGCTGGTCACCTGTGCGCAACCTCGCCTGCAGGCTTCTTGCCTGCTGCCTGAAGTTACTTACCAGGGAGCGAACCTTCCATAGCTCCTTCTTGTTCTTGAGTCCATATTTCTTGATGAGGATGTTCTCCTCATCTATCCTGTCCTTCTTCCACGGATGGGAAGGGGTGGAGTACTGTCGCCTTGGAAATTTCGGGTCACCCATTAATACCACCTCACGGTCTCTTTCTGCTTACGCCAAGGGTAAGACCTGACCTGCCGTTGGACCTGGTTCTCTGACCACGTACCTTCTGGCCGGATTCGTGCCTTATTCCCCTATAACATCTAATCTTCTTAAGGAGGTTGATGTCCTCCCTCTTCCGGGTCTCTATCTCAGAGCCATAAAGATGGGTGTCTTCACCAGTGTACATGTCCCGGCGCTTGTTCATGAGCCACCCAGGTATGGAGTCTACGATGTTCTCGATCTCCTCTTTCAGTCTCTCGATCTGTTCGTCATCAAGAGTGCCTATTTTTACTTTAGGTGGGACTTCTGCCCTTCTGATAATGACATCTGCCAGTCTGTTACCGATGCCCTTTATGTAAGGCAGGGCAATGCCTACCTGTTTCTCTCCATCAAGGTCTGTGTTGACAATGCGGACTATGTAGCGGAAGTCCTCGTCCACATCAGTGGCCTTCTTGGATTGTCGGGGCTTTCCTTCTTTCGGCGTTTTATCGTCGTTTTTCTTGGCCAAGTTAACCCTCCCTTAAATTAATAGGCTGGGAAGCGAAATTCCCCAATATCGTACATATATAAATGGCTTTGGTATGGGTTTTAAGGCAGGAACACACGTCTGGCTCACGTCTGGCTCTTCTCTTCACAAGACTTAAACATCATTACGACCATAGGGGATATTCCATGTCGAAGGGCTCGCACCGGGATGCACTATGTAGATTGTTCCATGACAATACTATCATGCTAGAACCGTTAGCGATGGAGCTTTTATTGGAGAGGGATGAGCCCCTTAAAACAGCTCGTACTGTTCTGGATAACCTAAGAGACAAGCCCTTTCTTCTAACTGCCGATACAGTCCTGAGATTGTTTGATGACACTGGCCAATGCATCGACGATGCGGCCTCCGCATCTGTGTTGAAAAAAGGTGGTGGATCCTTGCAAAGTTCTGGAAATGACGTCGGCGGACTGACCAGTAACTGCGTTTTAGAACCAATTATAGGTAGAACTAGTAGTTCAGTTACAAATAGCAATGCAGGCACAGGCAACAATGCAGATGC
>JAUVCJ010000225.1 GCA_030595765.1 Thermoplasmatota archaeon
GTCGAGGATGAGACCCACCTTACTGACAAGGAAGGCAGGGTCCTCCCGGATGCCCACCTCATTCCGAAGGGTTCCACAGCAAGAGACCTTGCATTTAAGGTTCACACTGATCTAGGCAATGGGTTCATAAGGGGTATGGATTGCCGGACAAAAAGAATAATAGGGTCTGACCATGAGCTTAAGGACGGCGATGTAATCAAGATAGTGGCCAAGACCTGAGCTGATCAACTCTGGCCAAATACCAAACTTTACTGCTCAGTGCTCAAGATGGAAACAGAATTAGCGAGAACATGATAGGAAGGAGAAAGAATGCCAAGTTGGGACGTTAGGCTATTAACCGGCTCGTACGACCGGGACACTGTTACACTGGAGCTTTTTGGCAAGACCAGAAAGGGGCAGTCCATCACTATGCTATACAAGGGCTTTCGTCCATATTTTCACTTACTAGCCGAGAAGCGAGCTGTAGATGCTCTACTGGAGGGAGATCCAGATGTATTCACGACCCAAGAGCAGACCCTTTTTCATGAGGGCGAGGACAGGACATTCACGAGAGTGACAGTTCGCCTGCCATATACTGTTCCGGGCTATAGGAAAAAATTCTCTGAGTTTGGGATCAGGGCTTTTTCTGCAGACATTCCATTCCATCATCGTTTCATCTATGACATGGACCTCTCTTCCTGTGTCCGAGTCAATGGGCTCCAGGTGGAGCCAGGCAAGTATAGGACCGATCTGGTGGTGGAAGCCCAGGAATTTGGAGAATGTGAGAACTTCAACCCGGAATTGAGGGTGTTAAGTTTCGATATCGAGAACAGTATATCCACAGGAGAGGTTTACTGCATCTGTTGCGCTCTGAGCGATGGCCAAGAGGAGAATTACTCCAATATGCGCATCGCCCTTGACAGCGAGGCCAAGATAATCGAGGCATTTGTGGAGCATATAATTGAATCCGACCCAGACGTCATAACTGGATACAATATCGATGGCTATGACATTCCTCACCTGCTTGAACGTGGCCGCAAACGAGGCGTCAGGGAGCTAAACATCGGGCGTGATAGCGGTGCAGTTGTGCAAGCCGGCAAGAGGTTCTGGAGAGCCAGAGGCAGGATAATCGCTGATGCCTGGTGGAACGTCAAGATGGAGGTTAGACCCAAGCAGGAAACCCTAGCATATGTGTCTGAAAATCTTCTGGGCGAGACAAAGCATGATGTGGACCCAAGGAAGATGGATGCTGAGTGGAAAGACAACAGGGAGAAAGTTATTGAATACTGCCTTCAGGACGCAGTGCTGGCACTGAAATTGCTTAAACACATACGATTGCTGAACAAGAAGATGGACCTTGCCACAGTCAGCAAACTGCCGCTGGATGATGCGCTGAACGGCAGGACATCCACCTTCATTGATTCGATACTGATACGTAAGGCTGACAGGGCTGGCATTGCAGTTCCCCTTACTGGCTCGTTTGGGTCCAAGGACAAACCCATTGAGGGAGGATATGTAGCCACCATCCAGGCAGGTCTTTACAACTGGGTCAATGTCCTTGATTTCAAGTCGATGTATCCTTCCATTATCATAGCGAACAACATTTGCTTCTCCACGCTGGACCCTGAAGGCGAGATCATCGCCCCTTCCGGAGTTCGTTATGTCTCTTCTTTGATCAGGAAAGGGTTGTTGCCTGGAATACTTACAAACCTCATGGAAGAAAGGGATGCAATAAAAAAGAGAATGAAGGAAGCAAAGGACCCAAGAATGAAGGCCTACCACAATGGTCTGCAAGAGGCGGTCAAGGTTCTGATGAACGCCTTCTACGGAGTGTTTGCCAGTAGCTTTTACAGATTCACCAAACCCATAATTGGAGCCAGCATCACGGCCTTTGCCAGACATAACATCAAACTGGTCATTTCTCAATTGGGGCAGAGGGGTCTGGATGTGATATATTCGGATACTGATTCCATATTCTTTCTATCACCAGTTAAGAACCTGGAGGGGTCCATAAACATAGGCCTTGAGATCGCTGATGAGTTCAGCAAAAAGGGTGCTATTCTTGAGTTTGAGAAGATCCTGGAGCCTTTCTTTTCCCATGGCATGAAAAAGAGATACGTAGGCAAGATAGTCTGGCCAGAACCTGGGATGATCGTAAGAGGTTATGAGACCAGGCGAACAGATGCCTTTGAGCTCCAGAGTGCATCGTTGGAGAATATCTTCAGTGTACTATTGGGAGAGAATCCTGACGATGTCATCAACTTGGCCAGAAATACTGTATCCAAACTTCAGACTGGGTCTGTGGAAATTCAAGACCTAGTGATATCCAGGACCGTCAAGGACCTTGGAAACGATTCAAGGTCTCATTACAAGGAGCCCAACAGGATGGCCAATGTGCAGGCCGCAAGAAAATACGAGGCTCAGGGCTATGAGTTCATGCCAGGTATGAAAATCGCTTGGGTAGTGACGGATTCGAAACGAAAACCCATGGAGGTGGAGCCCTATATTGAGGGCAGGGAGTTCAAGTTCGCTCCTGATTATGAATACTATGCCAGACGGGTAGCTCTGACCCTGTCTCGGGTAACAGACTATTTTGGCTGGGATGAGAGGGCTCTCCTGGCCGGAAGAAAGCAGGCCTCTCTTTTTGATTCATCCTTTGGCTTGTCAACTGAAATTAAAGCCCAGCCGACCACCAGCGTGGAGAAGGCTAACAAGGAAAAGGAAAAAGAGAAAGCGCAGAAAGCGGCAAGGGGTCAGCTAACTCTTGACGACATCATGTAGAGTTGACTGCTAGCAAACCCTGCTGGCAATCCCTATAATCAACGCTACTAGCAAAACCTGCAGGTAAAATCCTGATGGAAAATCATATTTATGACCTAGTCGATTATCTGTTAATGAGACCTCGGTTGATGGATAACCCGTTCGTAAGCAGACCACAAGCATCTATATTGGTCATAGTGCTTTGTTGCATGGTGCTTGCTTCAAGCTATTCTGGATGCATCAGCAGGCCACCTGAGACAATAACATCTCTAGGGGAATGTATCTCCCGGAATGGTGACCATATCGGTCCTTTCCGTGTTTCTGGCTACAACATGACAGATGATGGCTCCAATGGCACCACAGGGAACGGGGATGGAGTGCTAACAGCCAACGAGACCGTGCATCTGTTTATTATGCTGGAGAACGCTGGCCCCGATGATGCAGAAAACGTGTACGGAACAATGTCCTCATCCATGACCCACGTAGCCATTTTGGATCCCCAAGGGATTTTCAGAACCGTGCCAGGCAGGGGAAAGTCCATAAATAGCCCAGGTTTTCTTTTGGAGGTCAAACCATCCATGGCTGATTACGTTGGGTATAGCACGACCTTCAGGTTATCTTTGATAAGTTCCAGCTGTTCCCAGATAGGCAGCCTTGAGTTCTATATAACCTGAGGCATGGTAAGATTCCTGAACTCTAATTCAACTCGTCTAGAACCTGGTTATAACCCTCATAAATATGGTTAGCATTGCCAGGTTTTAGCCAATAACCTATATTCTAAATCATTTAGGATCCAGCTCATGTCACTCTGGGCCTGGTCGTTTCTTGCCGGCTAAAAGGTCATGGCATAGAGCTAGCAATTGCTTTTCTCTATTTTTAAGAGGAAAAGTATCCAGGATGTACTGCCTAGCATCATCTCCAGTATCCATATTCATTGCCTTTTCTATCCCTTTGGCCAGCTCCTCTGGCTCTCCATA
>JAUVCJ010000051.1 GCA_030595765.1 Thermoplasmatota archaeon
CAATGATACCATGGACACAGTAGCTACCGAGAATGCGTTCACCATTGTTCCCTTTGTAAGTGGTACCTTTGCCTGGAACTCTCCTTCCAATGATACCTTGACCTTCACACCAGTTTCGCTGCTGGAGATAGAGACTAGCTATTCTCTGACCATGTCAAGTGCTGCAACCGACATGGCAGGCAACCCATTGGATGGCAATGATAACGGGATGGTTGATGGTGGGGGGCTCGATGATATACACTGGGATTTTGAGACAATTCCAGATGAGACATTGCCTTATGCAGTAACACATTTCCCATCAAGTGGTCAGATTAGTCTGGAACTTGATACCTACATCGAGGTGGTGTGGAGCGAGGATATGAACTGGACAGCAGTAGAGCAGAATTTTATTCTCTCAGGCGGAGGCAGTACATGGTCTGCTCAAAACGGCACATTCAAACACATTACCCCCGAGCTTACCAGTAGATTCACACCGAACCCATTGCTGGATTACTCGACACTCTATCAGGCCAGCTTCAGCACTGATGTGGCTGATAGTCACGATAATTCTCTTGATGGGAATAATAATAGTATAGATGATGGGAGCCCTGTTGATGACCTATTCTGGATGTTTACCACCATTGAAGAGACCCAGCCTCCAGTAGTTTTGTCAACGGTTCCAGAAACAGATGTTTTGGATGTTCCCCAGGAAGTTGTATTTCAGGTCAGGTTCAACGAGCGCATGAATACCAGCTCGGTAGAGCAGGCCTTTTCCTACAATGACTCCAACAATCTCTGGACAAAGGAGAATGGAACCTCGGTTTGGCTCAGTATGATATTTGACAACGACACCTTCCAGTTCCTCCCAGATCAAGCTCTCCCTCCATTTGAAGAATTCACTGCAAGAATCGGGTCGGGTGCCAGTGATATCTATGGAAACACTATAGATGGCAATCTCGATGGATTGGGTTCAGGAACAATTGTGGATCGGTATGAATGGGTCTTTACCACCGGCGGGGTAGCAATTGACGACCAGGATCCTGTAGCAGTTGCCGGTTTGGCAATCCAGGTACATGAGGATTCTCAATTCCAGCTTGATGGGACCAACTCCACAGACAATGCCGGCATAGTCAGATATGCATGGGACCTTGATGCCAGCGATGGATTGGACTGGCTTGACCCTGATGCTCTGGGTGAGCTGGTCTATCTGTCAGTTTCAAAAATGAATGTATACACCGTGACACTTAACACATCCGATGCTGCTGGCAACTGGGACCACGACGAGCTGACCTTGACAGTGGTTAACATCGCTCCCATTGCCGATGTCGGTCCATATAAGACCGGACTGGAGGGTGTCCCGATACTGTTCTCAGGAGCCAATTCCACTGATACACCAACGGACCTGGCCATTCTGAACTATACCTGGGGTGTTGGGGACGGGACAGTTGGATACGGGTCAGAGCTCATTCATACTTATTCTGATGATGGTGATTACACCTCGACCCTGGAGGTAAGGGACGATAATGGCGTTGTTGGGGTCGATTCTGAATTGGTTGTCGTTGATAATGTCCTTCCAGTTTTCGAGGCGGTACCGCGCCTTTACGTGGAGCAGGATCAGAACCTTCAATACATTGTGGTGGCCTTCGATGTGCCTGCAGACCAGCTCACATACTCTGACAACACCGACTTGGTCCAGACAGATCGCCAGACCGGTCATTTCTCATTTACACCATCTTATGCTGAGGTTGGTGAGTTTTTCTTCAGGATATTTGCTCAAGATGACCGGGGCTGGGAAAGCGTGCTCATTCAGATCACAGTTAACAACACCAATGACCCTCCATACATCGAGCCGATATCGGATAAACAGGCAACCCAGGGCTTTGCATTCTTGCTCACAGTGGATGGTTGGGACCCAGACCTAGGGGATGAGCTGGAGTTCTTTGATGATTCACCACTATTCGACATCAATCCAGTTACAGGCTCGATCTATTTTACACCTACAAACGCAGATGTGGGGTCACACAGCATCACGATTGGTGTAAGAGACGATAACAGTAGTGAGTATTTGAGGAGTTTTCTGCTTACTGTGGCCAACATCAATGACCAGCCAACACTGGAGCATATACCAGTCCAGGTGGTGTTGGAGGATGTGTCGTTCTCATTTAAGGCTCAAGGTGCCGACGTGGATGTAGGTGATGTCCTGCTCTATTACGCTAACACCGGCCTCTTTTCAATAGACCAACTAACTGGATACATGAACTTCACTCCTGATAATTCTGATGTAGGAGTGCATGAATTTAAACTCGACGTGGTTGACAGTGGTGGGCTTTTTGCAGAACAGAACGTAAAAATAACTGTCCTGCCAGTAAATGACCCTCCATATTTTAGGATACTTTCGAACATTACTGTGGATGAGGAGCGGAGGATGAGCATAGAGCTGTTCAATGTGCTGCTTTTCGACCCTGATAACAACCGCACCACACTGAGTGTGAGCGTGGATAACGATTCTGTGGAAGTAATTGGAACCGTCCTGACATTTGTCTTCCCCGAAGGTGGGTTTGTGCTTCCGCTGATAATTAATGTCACAGATGGGGAGTATAACGCTACTGGCTTGCTTAACATCTCGATCAAGGCGGTAAACGACATCCCTTTTCTGGAGGATCCTGGACGGCTGATCTTGTATCAGGGAGATAACCTGTCTTTGAGACTCAATGTGACCGACCCGGATGCCGGAGAGGTATTGAGCTATTATGATAATACCACCCTGTTCGAGGTAAACGAGACCTCAGGCCTGATATCGCTTGATGCTACCAACAATATTGTTGGTATACATCACGTTCGCATCATGGTCATTGATTCTGTTGGAGCGTTTGGGGTTGCTAACCTTGTTATTGAGATCAGGAACGTAAATGACATCCCAGTTCTGATGCAGGTTGCCAGTCAGTCAGTAATGGTTGGAGTGCCGTTCAAGCTAGCGCTAGGCGCAATCGACATCGATAAAGGTTCAGCAATATACTTTTTAGATGACAGCTACCTGTTCGATATCGACTGGGATCTGGGTACGATCAGCTTCACACCAGGCTCGGATGATGTTGGCGTTCATCATGTGACCATCACTGTAATTGACGAGCATGGAAGCTATTCCACGATGAGCTTCGAGTTGGTGGTGGAGGCAGAGCCAATCAATTTCTTCCCCTTCATTGTGCTTGTAGTGATACTGTTAATGGTGTATGCAATGTGGCGAGGTTACACCAGAGGGGCTAGTTGGGAGGAGGAACAGGCTATGGAGCCATCCATGGGAAGAACTACAGATATGGCTATGGAGAGGTCTATGGGATTTGATGCGGATCCTGCCACCCAGAATCAAGAATACGTGTTCGCCCGGGCTTCTCCGAATCAAGAATACGTGTTCGCTCGGGCTTCTCCCATGGTTGAAAAAAATCCTGTTATACCTAATATCCCTGCACCTCTGGATGACCAAGAAGAAGAGGATCCACCGCCCCCACCCGATTACGATGAGCAGGCCCCCTACAGCCCGACTGATAATGAGGACGATGATCCACCACCACCGCCTGAGTATGATGATGAGTTTCCGCCTCCTCCTGAGGAGACCGATTACGAATTAGAGGAAGAAGAGCCCAGTAATCCAGAGGAGGAGACGGACGCAGAACTGGAAGAAGAGCTGAGCAAGTCAGAGGTGGGGACAGATGCGGAGCTGGAAGAAGAACTGGAAGAAGAACCCAGTAATCCAGAGGAGGAGACGGACACAGAGCTGGAAGAAGAGTCCCGTAAGCCAGAGGTGGAGGTGGATGCGGAGCTGGAAGAAGAGCTTGGCAAGCCAGAGGTGGAGATGGATGCGGAGCTGGAAGAAGAGTCCCGTAAGCCAGAGAAGAAGACCGACGATGGAATGGATGATGGGATTGATGATGATGAGATGGATGCTGTGTTTGAGGGGGAACCTAGAGAGGTTACTGAGGAGGATGATTGAAATAGAATTTCTACGGAGCGAACCTTATTCTGGCTCCATAAATGTCTGAGTTCTTGTCATCAGGCTCACCGTTTCGCATGTCGCACCATATGATGTTGGCGGTATCCTCAGTCACTGCAATTCCGATGTAGTCGCCGATAAATGCCTCGGTGGACTGGGTGATCTGTCCGATAAGTGACCCACCTCCAGCCTCGCCATCGAACTGGACGTCTGTTACATTGAAGTTGTAAGTGAAGTTCTGGCCACCGTCCTTTGACATTGCATAGTACACCTCAAGCAGGCTGTTGTTCTCGTCGTTTCGTTTGTCATAGAAGGCCAGATGCACCCAGCCTTGCGGTGATATTGCGATCGCAGGGAAGAACTGGTCCAGGCCGTTTTGCAGGGTGTCGTTGTTAACCCTAACAAGGTCACTCCAGGTATCGCCTCCATCCCTGCTATAAATTAGCATGATGTCCACATCACCGTTCCTGTCGTCGTTCCATGTGACATATATCGAGCCGTTGTACTCCCCATCGGTTAGATCAACAGCCATTGCCGGAAGCGTGGGTGTCCTGTAGGTGTTCTCAGGCAGATATCTCTCTGTTTCATCGACTAACCCGATGTTCTTGACATCCGAGAATGTCTGCCCCTCATCAGTTGATACAACGAAACGCAGTTGCATCTCAATGAAATCTATCCAGTTGACAAATACCTCGCCGTGGGGTCCAACTGATACTGCACAGCCCTGGACCTGAAGCTCCTTCTCCCTGATCTCTGAAATAATGGTTGGAACAGTGTTCCAGGTGGTGCCACCATCTGTGGAACGGCTAAAGAGCATGGATGAGATGCGGTTCTCCGTGAACATGGTCCAGCAGGTGTAGAGGTTGCCGTTGTTCTGATCTGCAATTATCCATTCCTTGTCATGGAAGTTGATATTCAGTATGGACTGCACTAGTATGGCTCCACGGCCCCATGTCTCGCCACCGTCTGTGGATTTGGACACCACAATGGCAGAGTTGCGAGCCAGCTTGACAGGAGCCCTTTGAAACACAATGCCAGCCAAGTAGAAGTTTCCCTCGCCATCCACTGCAAGGACCGGGTCTCCAGCTGCCTTAAAGTCGTTAAGACCGTCTCTTGGCACAAATGAACTCTTCCAGGTCTTACCGCCGTCCTTTGACGAATAAGCTCCCAACCAGGTATCCCCGAGTATTGTGTCATAATCGTTGCTAGCACCTACCACATTCAGTGGGTCAAGCGGATTGATGGCGATATGAGGCTCGTTCGCAGGCCACTCGGAATCCTGCATGGGCTGATTGCATTCAGGGTCGCACACCACATGTGGATAGAATTCCTCTTCCACTGGTATCTCGTCAGGTGTGGGCTTATTGAGTAGAACTGTGTCAGTCAGTATGTAGAGTCCGGCAACCACTACCATCGCCACGATCCCGTAGGCGAGCAACTTGGTGTCCATGAGGGTGTAAATGGTGAGTGTGTAGTTTCAATGTTTTGGTAAGAGGCTGTCGATGCAGGGTAGGTAGATTGGGCACGATGTTATATTTCTCTCCCTACTTACATCATTATACTGCTGTGGTTTTGCTAGAATCATTTCATAATGCGGATGCAATTGAGCTTGATTTCCATCAATGCGATGACTACCCCTCTTCCCAGTGCACAATGTCCTTAAAACCCCAGCCTGACATGATCTCTGGCGGATACTCACTTCTCTTGAAATTGGCGATCAGCTCATCTAGGGCTCTTTTTGCGTTCTCGGCAGTTTCCTGGTCTATCCAGCCCTTATCAATGGCTTCCCGGAACTCGTCCTCGTCCAGTATGGTCATGCCATACCTGGAGGGATACACCCAGAGGTCGAGGAACAGGTCGGTGCATCTGTAGCCACCATCAAAGCGTTCGATCGGGGTGTTTATGTCGCAATAGTAGCCTATGAACCTACCGTCGGGCTTGTAGACCTTGATTATGTTGTACCACTCATTGGCGAACTCGAAGTATATGGCTCGGTCTCCCTTTTCGATCAGCCGTTTGCCGTCTATCAGAAAGTCCTCTCGTAGGGTGGAGTAGGTGAAGGCCTGGACAATGACATCGCCCATGTCCTTAATGAGCACATGCCTATATGTTACATGTCGGTCTGGAGGCCTTAGATACTTCAGCTGGATAATCTCTGGGCCTGTGTCAGATAGGGCGTTATTATCGCCTTCATCCCTATTCTCACTCCCATTCTCATCCAAGGCTCAACCTCCATCTCTAATTATGCATCAATGCCAGTTAACGCCTCAGCCTCTGAATATCGGGCGGATGCTGAGCATACGGGGCAGAGCCAGCGGCTCGAAAGGATAGCCCTCATTACCAGCATGTATGTATTCTTTCAGGGAGACGTGATCAAAGTCTCTTTCATCCTTGCCTCTTACCCTGATCTTGAACTTCTGGCTTTCTTTTTCTTTTTCGCCATAGACGATCGTCAGCGGGATCCATTCCCTTTCTGAATCGCGAATGCGCCTGCCAACACCCTGGTCGCGGTCGTCAATGTCCACTCTACCTGGGAGCTGGTCTGCCAAAGCCTCGCAATCGGATATGAACTCATCGCGCACTGGAATAAGCCTTAGCTGGGTCGGGCTGAGCCAGAATGGAAGTGATGGCTTCGTTCCCTTTTGTCCATCCATGTGGGCTTTCTCAAGCAAGGCGAACATCACCCTCTCGATCGCGCCTGAAGGAGATGAGTGAAGAATGTATGGGTGTTTGTCCTTGCCATCAGCCCCGACATAGGTTATGCCATAGCGCTCAGCGTTCTCAACATCGATCTGGTCGGTGTTCAGTGCTGAAGCCTTGCCAGAGGCATCAACGAAATTCCATTCGTACTTGAATACGAAGTAGAAGAAACGGTCTTTCCATCTTTCCATCAGCGCCGGTCTGCCATATCGCTGTACCAGGCTCTTTAGGAACTCTTCATTATCGTCATAGAAGTCTTGGGTTACCCTGAGTGCAAATTCAGTCTCATTGGGTATGTCGAGGCCCAGACCTGTAAGGATCTTCTTGCTCAGGTCGAAGCGCTCCACAACCTCGCTTCTTGCCATATCGAGGTCTGCACAAAATGCGTGGCAGTCCGGCATTGTGAATGCTCGAAGCCGGCGCAGGCCTGCAAGCTCTCCTCTTTGCTCCACTCGGAATGAGTATTTTGCCATTTCATAGAGCTTCAGAGGCAAGTGCTTGTATGAAAGGGTGGCATCGTGGAGCATCAGGAACTGTCCGAAACACGCTGCAAATCTCAGAAATACCTTCTTGTCCGGAGTATCAATGGTGTACTGGCGGGCAGGGAAGCGGTTGAGATAGCTTTTCAGCGAAGGGTGGTCGTAGTCGTACATTATTGGAGATTCTATCTCCATGCCGCCGTAGGTCTTGACCTCCTGATTGACGTATCGCTCCAGCAGGTTCTTGACCAGCTTACCTTTAGGGTAATATCTGAAATGCCCTGGATCCGAACCTGGCTCGTAATCCACCAATTCCAGCCTCTGCATCAGGGAAATGTGTGGCGGCTCTCCCTTGTCAGCCCTGCTTTTTGCCATCTCATACTGGGCAAAGGCCTTGAGATTCTTATTGCCCTTGAACTCATAGCCAGTTACGTTGTTATTCTCAATGTCCAACTGATGAAGCTTTCCATCCAGGTCCATTATCAACCATTCGGACTTCATGGTATCTTCTGCCTTCAGTGCAACCGAAAGCTCTTCTTCCAGTTCCAGGTCGTCGGAGCTGATCTCTCTGGACAATTCTGACAGCGGATGCCCTTTGCAGGCCAGTGTAAATGATTTGTACCATCCGAAAGGTGAGCGAAGCACCAGCATCCCAGCATCAATCAGCTCTGCTTCTATGATGTCCAGAGCAGCCAGGGCGTCTATGGGCTTGGCAAGAGATGGGCTCAGATGAGCGTACGGATACAGAGTAATATGCTCGCATTTGACATTGTGGGCTATTTTGAGGATCTCAGTTGCCGCCTTTTTGGAAGCCGCTGTTATATTCTTGGTGTCGCTAAGTTCAACTGCGGTAAACGCCACCAGAGTCTCAGTTGCCGAGCCTGTCTTTTTCTCCTCTGGTATGTCTTCAGCAACAGGCGTTTTCTTCTGGGTCTTGTACTCCATCTTGTCGGCATGGATGCATAGTAATCTCATGGAAGTCCCTCGTAAAATCGTGTATGATTGGTATGTTCTTATTATTGCTGGTTATGGGCTACATCTTTTTTGATTCGGTATGTGGCACCCACTGTATGTGGGGGTAGGCAATGTGGACGCTCTTTTCAGCAGCAATGCGCTTCAGTATCTTTTCGGTAATCTTCGAATGCATTACCCTCCGCTCAGAAGCATAGCAGTAGTAAACGACAGCCGTCTCAACCGATGATTCAGCAAGCTTAACCAGGACTTCTGGCTCTTTTCTTATCTCTTTTTGAAGCTCTTTGAACTCCATCTTGCGTGTCATGTATTCGTGATACTTTTCCATATTGTCTCCCAGCACAGTCATCGCAGATTCAAGCATGATCAGCTTTGCCTTGTCATGGTCGCTTTCGAAGGTTATGGACACCATGACCTCGTCCCAGATGAAGGGTGTGTCTTTTGTGTAATTGTGGATTGTGTACTCGAAAAGGAAGCTATTGGGAATTGATACATGCCTGCCAGTGAAGCTGTCACCTGCCATCCAGCCCTTGAATTCCCTTACTACTGTGTAGAACACAGTGATCTCAATCACATAGCCGCTAACTTCGTTGACACAGATGCGGTCCCCAATCTTATAGGGCTGGCGGAACACGATGGCAAACCATCCTCCGATGTTCAACACCACCCTCTGAAGTGCATAGAGAAGTGCCGCTATTATCACAGTAGCTCCTATCAGAGCTGTTGAAATATCAGGGATGAATAGGAATATCAGAAGCAGGATTATGATGAACCAGATAGTGTAGCTTAGAAGCTGCCACATCATCTTGACATCGGCCTCGCTTCTCATCACATGATTCAAGCCAGCAGTGAATGGTGGTTTCATGATCAACAATACAAAATGGGTGGTTAGAAGTACGAACATAATGGCTATCAGTGTTGGGATTAGGTTGAATAGATCAATGATGAACGGTGCAAACTGGCGCAGTACCTCCTCGTAGAGCGACCTGTAGATTAACAATACAATGAAGGCAATGAATATGCCAACCTCCACGGAAATGTACTTGGCCAGCTTCTGAGTATTAACGTCCATCCAAATTTCGCTCCAGTTCCTCAAACCCAGGTTGTATATTTATACATGTCCATCACAAAACCACACCAATTTTATCCACTCCTTGCCAAGTCCATCAATAAACTTCACGCGTGGCCATTACACCCACAAGCTATATATCTGTGAACATTTGTCCCCCTTCAATCGCTTTGTGGCTCATTTGGTGATGGCATCGATATGACCTCCCTGGTACTCAGCCAGAAGGGTTCGTAGATATGCTACACCTGGCGTTCTTACGCCGGCTCGTAGTGAACGAAAAACCTTGTTTTTCGTGACCTAGAGCCCATGAGCGAACAAAGTGAGCGAATGGGCTCGTAGATCAGTTCGGAAGATCGCCTCCTTGGCATGGAGGAGGCCGCGAGTTCAAATCCCGCCGGGTCCACTCGCCTTTTTTTGCAATTGGTTTAAAGGCGAGTGTACCCTAGGTCACGTTTTTCGAAGCGAAAAACCCTCCCGCCGGGTCCACTCGCCTTTTTTTGTTATTGGTTCAAAGGCGAGTGGACCCTTGCTCACGTTTTTCGAGGAACGAAAAACCCTCGCGCCGGGTCCACCCATACGATTTTTTTTGTAATTGGTTTACGGCGAGTGAACCCTTGTACGAGGAGCTATGCTCCGAGTGAGGGGTGACTTGTCACCCCGAATCAGGTTTTTGCTCGCAAGGCTCACAAGAAACCTTCACGCCGTGTCCACCTTTACGATGCCTTTTTTTGTTATTGGTTCAAAGGCGAGGGAACCCCGGGACAAGGAGCTATGCTCTATACAATTTCAATTGCTACCAGGTCTTTGACGTGGAAGCTAGTGGCAAGGTCTGCGAATGCGCATTTGTGCTCGTCCTTGATTAGGACACCGTTAAGCATTGCTGTCCAATCTACGGTCTTATTGTAGCCATCAGATGCTATGAGCTTGAAATCGTGGGTATCTGGGTTTGCCAGGTCGGTGTGGTTAATTAGGTCGCTGAGCCTGATGCCGATATTGCCGCTGACATTTGCTTCGTCGAACATTCTGTCAAAGGGCTGGTCCCACGTGTATTCCCTGCCGTTTACAGTTATGAGGTCTGTGGTTATCGGGGTGATGTCGGCAAGGAACTTGACCATGTACCTGGTTGACAGGGTGGGGAAGCTGGTTATAAGGGTCATGTTGCCATCTACCTCGGTCTGGAACAGGATACCGTTCATCATGTTGCCCCAGGTCACGTTCTTGAAGTATCCATCTTCGGCAATCAACTGGTATTGCAGGGTGTCGGGGTTTGCCAGGCTTGAGTCGTTTATGAGTGCACTGAGCGATACTCCCAAGTCTCCATTGACGGTCTTTGTCTCCATGTTGGCCAGCATCTCTTCCCAGGTGTAGTCCACACCGTTGATGCTTGCTCTAATTGGTGTTGTATCTCCTGTTAGTTCCTCTGCTGGAGACATCAGAACGAATGCTCCAACGCCGGCTACAACTAGTGCTATGACTGCGATAAGTGCTATCTTTTGATCCATTTTCTACACCTCTTGGATATTCTTGGGCGAGAATATCGCCTATTTAATAACCTTGTGGTCTAGCTTCTCTAAGGAGTATGAGACCATATGACATTAGCTCATATGTTAGGATGTCTTATTTTGTTGGAGATTGTTGGAAATGTTTTGAGATAGGACAGATGTATGTCAACGAGTGGGTATCCTTTTCAACAAAGAACTTACCTGAGAATAGGAATGCAGCTAGCGGAGACGAGGTTCGCATCATCATGACCGATGTTGAGGATGCCAGACCGGTTACGGACATCTACTGGACCGAGGATGATTACTTGGCGCTCTTTGCCTCTACTGGTCTGCAACTTGAGGACATCTACAGACCCCTTGGTGACCCGGACGACCCCTATGATTGGGTTGTTGAAGAGACCATCCACCCGTGGGTGATATTTGTTCTCAACTTTGGGGATTGAATAATCACCAAAACCGATTACATTCCCAGCTGAAGTGATTATATTCTCAACTAAAGTGATCACATTCTCAAAAAAGAGATAGAACTAAGATTGATGGATTGAAATATTTGAAGTCAGGGTTCAAGGCCCAATCAGAACCACCAGCAGCCAGAATGCAAACGAGATGC
>JAUVCJ010000165.1 GCA_030595765.1 Thermoplasmatota archaeon
GGGAACACATGAGCTGGCCCAGGCGCTGTCCACCATCAAGATACCAGGAGTAGAGGTCATGATCAAAGAATCTGTGGAACATAGAGCCGCCCTGGTCCTTCGCGGTACTGGCCTGGGCTCTGATGTCACGGATTCAGACCCCCATGACGAAGGGTGCAAGGTCCATATGTGCAGCGGCTCGGATGAAGCAAGCCAGAGAACAGCTAGTGTTGTTAACGAGTTTGTCAGAAAAAGCTTCGAAGTACTTGACCAGCACCCAGTAAATATCCAGCGCAGAGCCCAAGGAAAGCTAGCTGCGAATATTCTTCTAACTCGCGGGGCAGGCATGGCGCCTCATGTGCCTGACCTTAAAGAAAGGCTTGGGCTGAACGCTGCCTGCGTTGCTGGAATATCGCTTATCAAGGGAGTGTGCAGCCTAGCAGGCATCAGGATATTGGATGTACCAGGCGCAACCGGAGGTTTGGATACTGATTTGAATAGCAAGCTGAAGGTTGCAGCAGATGCCCTGGAAGAGTACGACCTGGTGTTCGTGAACCTCAAACTACCTGACCTGAACGGCCATGATAGTGACCCATTGGGCAAAGTGGATTCCATTCAAAGAATTGACATCGCCCTTGGAACTGTAAGGGAAAAGTTATTAAAACACTGTGTGGCCATAACCGGTGACCATTCCACGCCCTGTCCGGTGGGTGACCACTCAGGCGATCCGCTTCCGCTGGTGCTCTGTTCCAGTGGGGTGAGAAGGGATGGAGTACGCCACTTCAACGAGGTGGCTGCAGGAACTGGCAGCCTGAGCAAGGTGCTGGGAATAGACCTGCTTGGAATGATGATGGACCTAACAGTCCGTAGCGAGAAATTTGGGGCTTGAATAAACTTGGAGGAAAAACCATGGCCAAGAGACGGACCGACCTAGGAAAGAGTGGGAAACACGGTCAGAAAAGAGAAGAGCTCAAGGAAAAGCTTGAGAAGCAGTTCGATGGAAAAAATGTGGATATCGAAATACATCCGAAGCGCCCATTGGGCCTTGTCCTGACATCAATTCTCTTTTTTGCGGTAGCCGCGCTTTTTGCAGCTATTGCAGTGATGATAATCATGCCTGAGAGCTTTCTTGGCATCTTTGTTGCCATTTTTCCACCTTTTGGTGTCAAATCCATTGACGTTATAAATACAGGAACCTTGCTTGCAGTGCCAATGCTATCACTGGCATTGTTCTTGATACTACTGGGGTGGGGACTTTTCGATAGCCACGAATGGGCGCGCATGTCCATTGTCATGGTTGGCGTTCTTTGCTTCCCAATATGGATTATACTTGGAGCCTTCGGAGGAGCCGCAAACCTTATCCTGATGGCCTTGGGCATAATTCTGTCCATTTTCCTTATCTGGTACCTTCAAAAGGATTCTGTCAAGAAACAGATCGACCTGAAGCAGGAGTGGCTTGAAACAGTCAAGAACGTAACATCTAAACAATACTTCAAGCATTTTCTGAACAGAAGGGGTATTGATGTCTTCATCACCTTCTTTGCAGTAATAATCATAGTTGGGGCCTCTGCCCAGATTATGAGCTTCCCTGATGAAAACCTGCGAAAAGAGCTGACCGGAGATGTAGATGTTATAGATGACACTCCAGACATCATCGCAAACCCATCTGGCAACAGGTATGCCGAGGTTGAGACCACCATGGGTACTATAACATTCGAGCTTTTCGAGAATAACGCCCCTATTAGCACAGCCAACTTCATACACTACGCTGAAGATGGATACTACGACGGACTAATCTTCCACAGGGTTATAGATGATTTCGTGGTTCAAGGCGGCGGCTTCCTTCAAGATGGGAACCTTAAGGGACAGACTTACCCACCCATCGAGCTGGAGATCGTTCCAGGATTGCTTCATGAGGATGGATGCGTTGCAATGGCACGAACCAATGACCCAAACAGCGCAACAAGCCAGTTCTACTTCTGTGACGGGCCTCAATCCAGCCTGAACGACAAAGCCGTGGACCCTGCCGGCAGAGACGGCGGCTACGCTGTATTTGGCAAGATCGCTGACGAGTCCAGCATGGCGGTAATGCGATTGATCTCCGGTGTATCCACAGATAGCGGCGACAAGCCCATAGACAACGTTATGATCAACCACGTTAGCATTGTCGGTTAAGTGGCATAGTCAGTTCAATATGAAAACAGCATTCAGTTTCAGCTTTGTTGCTAGCAATAAATTATCGCTATGGATTACCCCAGCAGGTGGGAGAGGAGTGTGAACGATTTATCTAGCTAGGGATCAATCCCAGCAATGGGCTCCAAAATGAGGCTCCTTACCTTAAAAGCGTAAAGAGCCTGTCATCACCATCAACATCAAAGAGGCCAAGCCTGGCACCAGCATCAAGCCATCCATGGGCATAATTAACGCAGGCGAAGGCATTGACAAGGTCTCCTTTGTCAAAGAAATGGGCGCCATCAGAGTAGTATGCCTTTGCCATCCCAATGAAATCAGTGGCCATGTCTGCCATATAAGATGGATCAGGGGCTGGAAGTTTTATCTTATCCAGGGCTTCCTGCGTAAGGTTCAGATATCGCTGGACCTTCTCTACTGTAAGGGCAACTTCATTCATTTAGAACAGCTCCAGTTGTAATGCACTTTCATTCATTTGAAATAGCTCCGTATGTAGGAATGGGTCCACCCATTTAGAATAGCTCCGTATGTAGGAACGGATCCAGGCATTTAGAATAGCTCCAGATGTAGGAACGGGTCCAGGTATTTAGAATAGCTCCAGATGTTAGTGTAGTTCCGGCCATTTAAGCCGCCTTCCAATGGAAGGCTCGGATATTTGAATCTAGCTCCTTGTCTAATAGACAACCCAGCAGCAGGAGTTGTTGCGGGTCATCATGTTTAGCTGGGTCTGAGACAATCCAGCCTTCTCAAGTACAATGGCCAGCCACTCATCCGGGCATATCTTCTTCTTTCCATCGAAGACCACAGCTGCAACCTGAGCCACCCTGGCAGGCCTGCCAGCCACATTGATCCGGCTAACAGCTACAGAGCGGAAGGTCTGATGGATAATGCACATGGAATCAACTGAACCTGGATAAATGTTTGAGTTGTAGTAATCGGCTACATCATAGTGGATACGAGATATCTCGCCAATCCTCTGACAGTACTCGTTCCATGCCCTAGCAAAAGGGCAGACCTTGGTAACTGCGCAGTTCTTGCTGGGCATCCAGACCTCTTCGAATGTTGAGAGGATCGAGGTGCCGTTCTGCAGAGCCTCTGTGAAGTCCTCCCAGGTCTCGTGAGCCTCTTCTGGCATGCTCTTTGCAAGCGATGAGGCAAGGCTCATCAGGTAGGTATTCATTCCAGATGCACCCTGTTTGTCTGCAATGTCCTCAAGGAACAGAAAGGCCGCCACATCTACCATGAGATTGCTGGCGATGTGTGTGGTCTCCTTTGAATAATCAGCACTGATTTCTTCTGACATGTCTTTAAACCCCCAGTTTAGTCAGCCATTTTAGAGGAGTTCGGATATTTAAGGTTTTGTAAGGTTCTAATATTTAAATGTATTGCACCCGACAGATTTTACTGAGGGTGTGAGGGAAAGCGGCATTCCCCACAATATGCGAGTGTTTAAGCCATTTTATCGGCATTAACGCCTGTTCCGCTTCATTGCCCTTGAATAAGCTAAGCTAGGAAGTAGACAGTATATTTAAATATGGAAAGATGGGAGCCGGCGAAAACACCAACCCCCAAATTTAGAGCACCAACTTTCAAGCGCACTTGCTGTACCCACAGGAGCGGCAGGTCATGCAGCCAGACTCGGCAATGAGTGCATTGCCACAATCAGGGCACATACCAACCACGTTGGAAAGCTCCATCGGATCGATGAACTTATCCAGTGTGGTCTCCTCCTTGACGAACTCAGAGGTTTTGGCCTTGAGGTGGTCATCCATAGCCTTTGCAATGGCATCCGAGCAGGAGAGCACCATACCGCCACGGCCTGGAAGTGGTGAGGGGCATCTTATACCCCTAAGCTGCTTCATGATATGGCCAGTATCCAGTCCTGAGCGCAGAGCAAGAGATATGAGCCTGCTGGTAGCTTCCGAATGGGATTGAGCGCAACCTCCTGATTTGCCCATCTGGGTGAACACCTCGAACAGTCCTTCCTCGTCCTCGTTTATGGTGACATAGATGGGGCCACAGCCGGTATTGACCTTGACTGTAGAGCCCTTTATCATCGAAGGCCTTGGTCTGGGTCTGATGGTTATGGCACCTGGCTTGGCACCTTTACCAGACCCGGGTTTCCCGATGTTGAGGACCTGAGCATCCCTGGAGCCGTTGCGGTACACAGTTATGCCCTTACATTCGGAGTCGTAGGCAAGAAGGTAGGCCTTCTCGATGGCATCGACCGAGGCGCTGTTTGGGAAGTTGATCGTCTTGGATACAGCGTTGTCAATGTGCCTCTGGAAGGCTGCCTGCATCTTGATATGCCACTCTGGAGGGATGTCGTGGGCGGTAACGAACACTCTGCGCACATCCTTTGGAACCTCCTTGATGCCTTGAAGTGAGCCTTTCTTTGCAATGGTCTTCATCAGCTCATCTGAGTAGAAGCCGCGCTTCTTTGCCACACTCTCAAAATGCTTGTTCACAACAGCCATCTCGGCATTGTCCAGGATATTGGCTCGTATGTAGGAGACTGCAAACAAAGGCTCAATACCTCCGCTTGCATCTGCTATCAGGCCAATGGACCCAGTAGGTGCGATTGTGGTTGTGGTTGCATTTCTCTGTAGCGGGCGTTTCTTCTTGGCATAAACACTCTTCTCCCAGTTCGGGAAGGCCCCTCTCTCTTTTGCAAGCTTTCGTGAGGCCTTGATGGACTCGGTCTGAATGAATGCCATCAGCCTGTCTGCTTTGGTCAGTGCCTGCCTCGAGTTGTAGGGTATGCATAGCTTTATCAGCATGTCTGCCCAGCCCATGACACCTAGACCGATCTTTCGATTGGCCTTGGTCATGTCCTCTATCTGGGGCAACGGAAACCTGTTCATGCTAATTACATTGTCCAGAAAATGGACAGCCTCGTGAACTGTGTCCGCCAGGCGATCCCACTCAACATCGCCATCTTTGACAAACTTGACCAAATTGATGGAGCCCAAGTTACAAGACTCATAAGGCAGAAGCGGCTGCTCACCACAGGGATTGGTGGATTCGATCTCGCCCACCTCTGGAGTAGGGTTATGCTCATTTATCCTATCAAGGAAAACAATACCGGGCTCCCCATTCTTGTGAGCCATTTCAGCAATGGTCCTGAAGATCTTCCTGGCATCCCTAGTACCCATTATCTCCCCATTTCTTGGATTCTTAAGCTCGTACTCGTCACCAGATTCCCATGCCTTCATAAAATCCTCGGTCAGCCCAACCGAAATGTTGAAGTTGTTCAAGGTATCATTATTGGCCTTACATTTTATGAAATCCTCGATGTCAGGATGGTCTACCTTGAGAATTCCCATGTTAGCTCCTCGCCTTGCACCACCTTGCTTGATGGCCTCGGTTGCAGAGTTGAACACCTCCATGAATGAG
>JAUVCJ010000133.1 GCA_030595765.1 Thermoplasmatota archaeon
TGTTACTTATTATTTCGTAAGGCCTGCTGGAATATCTTTTCGTACCTGAGTGTGACCTCTTCCCAGGTGTATTGCCTGGCATGATCCAGGTCAGGCTTGTACTGTTCTCTGACATTGGCCAACTCATCAATTCTTGCTCTCAACCCTGCAATATCGCCATACTCATAGAACAACGCCCTTCCTTCTCCGAATACGTATGGTACTCCACCTACCCTGGAGGCTATCACTGGGCAGCCTGTTGCATAGGCTTCAAGCGGCGTCAGCCCAAATGCCTCATGTCTGGAGGGGTTCACGAATGCAAAGCAGTTGGACATGAGCTCGAACTTCTCCTCCTCGGAAATGAATCCCAGAAGGCGGGTATCGACACCCAGTTTATTTCCCAGTTCTCTTAGATGCTCCACCTGGGGGCCCTTGCCTGCAATGGCTACTGGCATATTCACACCCTTTGCAGCTTTCAAAAGATGCCTGACCGATTTCTCCTCTGCAACCCTGCCAACGAACAGAAGGTAGTTACACTCCTCAAGCTTGAATTTTGTTAGTGCTTTCTTTCCATGAACCATAAAAGGTTCAGACCCGATGCCGGAGCCAGGCGCCACGATTCTATCGTCAGGGAAGCCAGCTTTTATGAGGAAGGGTCTGTCGTAGTCGGTTTCGATGGCTACAATGTCATATAATTTGGTCAGTATCTTGGATGCGAATCTATCATAGCCTTTCTTGAACATATCAGCGGCTGCGCTGGGTGCTGGATAATCAACATCATTGGCAACAAGTACTACTGGTTTTCTCAATCCCTTTGCAACCCATGCATTGTAGTCGGATGCACCTCTTGCCCAGGTCTGGGGGCAGACCACATCGGCGTCAGCTAGGTTAGCCTTGAAGAGCTTGCCATAGGTCGGAAGCATTTTTTTGCTCCATAAGAATGGCTTGTACCTATAGACCTGGATGGATGATTGAGGGAGTAATTGAGTGGGCCCCTCAGATATCTTTTTGTTGTTCTGGTCGAGAAGGCATGTGTGGATCACAACCTCGTGACCCCTGCCTATCAGCCCCTTTGCAAGCTCGAACATGAAGGTCTCGGTTCCGCCAATAACAGGCCAATACCAGAGTCCAACAAGGTCAATTCTCATGCCTTTCCTCCTCCTAGCTCATGCATGGGACTCGATTCCTGCCCAGTGTTCTGAGAGCACTGCTTTTCTTCTTATAAGCCCTCTAAGGTATCCAAATACCCATGCTGAATGCCATACTACCACTGCAACAGGGATACTGAATATGAGTCTTGGGTCGCCTTTGATCTTGGCACATTTTATTCCATAGGCCAGGTAGAGAGTGGAATATCCAGCAAGTGCAATGAGCACCAAAATTAGGTAGATTGGGACGAATGGCGAGAGCGCAAGCATCACCAAAAGAGCAATGGCTCCAATGAGTGGCAGGGGTTGAATAAGCTTGTACATCTGTGGATGAATTACATTAGCGACTGCCTGGCCGAAAGCATAGTGGCTCTGTTGCTTGAAAAATGCTCTGATCTTGGTCCTGTGATGGTGATATACCAGGGCTTTGGGGTTGTAACGGAGGGCCCACCCAGCTTTAAGTATGCGCTGGTTCAATTCCGGGTCCTCGGTGGCCACAAGCCTCTCATCAAAGAGGCTTATCTCTTCAAGGACCTTTTTGCGGAAACAGGAATTGCGACATACTGTGGTGTAGATATCGGTCCTGCTCTTGAAAGGCTCGGAATAGCGGTTCTTTCCCCTGAGCGGGACCACATCCTGGCATGGACCATGGATGTCTAGGCAGGATATGGTGTTTGTAAACAGTATGTCCTCAGGATTGTTGTTAGGCCCTCCCACTCCTGCCACATCATCCTCGAAAGAGCTGATGTGCTCGCTCAACCATTGTGGGCTAACTTCCATGTCCGCATCTGTTACCGCTATGAACTCGCCTTTTGCCTTCTTTATGCCCTCGTTCCTGCCAGCACCGATGTAGCCAGCCTTTTCATAGAGGGATATCTTTGGCTCCTTGTGATTTTTTGCATAGTCCTTAATGATGTCCTGGGTCTGGTCCGTGGAGAAGGCGTCTACAATAACTATCTCGTAGCAGTCCTTTGGATATTCTTGGGCAAGCAGCGAGTCGAGACACATGCCCATTGTACTGGCTGCATTTCGGACCGTGATGACGATGGATATGAAGGGAGGCTTCTGCCCTGACATTGGGAGGAGAAAAGAAGGCTTGACTAATATGGCTTTCGGGGGAAATAAAGAAAAATAGAAGGGAACACAACAACACGAATTGGGATTTCAAGGCATTACATGTTAGCAACAACGATAGGAATTGAGATATTTCAACAAATCAACAAGTGGGCAATAGGATGCAGATTGGAAATTTGAAAGCAATAATCAAGGCATAATGCAGGTTGCCTGGATGTTTGCTGAGCCTTATTCCTTCTCGGCTGCAGTTGCCTTCTCCCATCCGCTGGTGTCCGGGGGTGTTTTCAGGTAGTTTTTTAGAGTTGTAGCCAGCTCATTTATGGGCACTCTTGTCTGTTTCTTGGAGTCCCTGTCCCTTATTGTAACAGACTCGGCCAAGCTGCTCTCTCCATTTTTGGATCCCTGCTCAGTTCTACCCTCTACTCCTTCAAAGTCAACAGTAACGCAGTAAGGGGTGCCGACCTCGTCCATCCTTGCATACCTGCGGCCAATGGAGCCGCCGTCATCGTATGCAACAGCCATGTTTGCCACTCTCAGCAACTCCTCTACCTCCCTTGCCTTCGATACCAGCACGTTTTTTCCGATGAGTGGGAAGATCGCAACCTGTATTGGTGCAACAGGGGCTGTCAACTTCAGTGTTTTGTAGCCATCATCACCGGTTTCCAGGGCGTGCTCAAGGATCGTGAAAATGATCCTGTCAATCCCATAAGATGGTTCTATAACATGGGGTACCAGACGTCTTCCACTGACCTTACGAAGCTCCCTAACCACCGTATAAGCTTCTGGAGGCACCGAGATCTCGGTGTTGCCCAATGTTATTGTGAGGTTCTTCTCATTATTGTCTTCTGTGTTCAATTCCGTAGCATCAAAGCTTTCAAGGGCTTGTGCAACAGCCTTTGCCTTCTCCCTGAACATCGGGCCGAGCACTTTGTGTATTGGTTTGACCTCAGCGATCTGTTCTTCCCTTGGCTTGTCGTATGCCTCAAAGAAGTCGAGATCCTGACCAGAGCGTTCAATATGGGCGCTCAGATCAAAGCAACCTCTATCAGCTATTCCTACGATCTCTATCCAGCCAAGGCTAGTGAGGGCCTCACCATCCCAGCAATCACTTGCATAGTGAGCCATCTCATCTTTTCTGTGTTGCCGGAATTTGAATTTTTCCGGATCAATGCCAAACTCATAAAACATGTCCTGGGTCCTGACTATGAAGTAAGCAAGCGCCTGATTTGCCATCATACCTTTTTCCACGGCCTCGCCAGCAGTCAGCTTGTACTCAACCCCATCCTGGGCAAGTAGCCTGAGAACAGTATCTTTAACCTTTTCAAAGCGAGGCCAACTCTTGTCCTCGGGATGAACAAAAACCTCGGCTTCAGCCATGTTGAACTCTCTTAGACGTATCAAGGCCTGGCGAGGGCTGATTTCGTTGCGGTAACCCCGTCCTAGCTGGACCGCACCGAATGGTAGTCGCTCGCGATTGTGCCTTAACAATGCTTGAAAGTTCAGGAACATACCTTGAGCAGTCTCAGGGCGCATGTAGCTCTTGCGACCAGCGCTACCCGGTCCTGTCATTGTTCCGAACATCAGGTTGAATGGCTGAGGTGGCCCGAACTGATGGTTCGAGCAATTTGGGCACTTTACTCCTGCCTCTTTTAAAAGAAGTCTGCCTACGACCTCCGCAGTTGCTGCTGAAACCTCAACTCCAGCCTCTTCCAGCACATGGTCTGCCCTAAAGAACTGGCCACATTTTTTACACTGGACCATCAGGTCACTGAACTCGGCCAGATGCCCTGATGCCTCGAAAACAACCTCTGGAGTTATGGCCGGACAGTTGATCTCAAAAAATCCCTCCTCCTGGACGTAATACCTGCGCCATATGTTCTCGACATTGCTTTTTAATCTACTTCCAAGCGGACCATAGTCGTAAAACCCTGCAGTGCCGCCATAGATCTCATAGGAAGGCCAGAAGAAGCCCCTGCGTTTTGCCAGTGAAAGAAGGTCATCGGCGCCCATGGCGCAACCTCACAACAGGACCCTGAGAAGGTCCAGTTCGTATATCATTGAGAAGAGTCTGTCATCACTATCAGTTAATGGGAGCTGGCCATAGTCATGCTTTCTCATTAATTTGGCTGCCTCGGAGGTGGTGGTCTTTTTGAATACTTTCATCGGGTTCTTCACCATGACCTCCTTGATCGGCAGGTCTGGTAGCTTGATCTTGGACTCTTCATAGTAGAGCTTCATAACATTTCTGAGCCCTTCCCAGGTCCAGGCATCCTCATCATCACCCAGTCCAAGCTCGGATATGGCAACAGAGGCATCGATGTCTGCCAGGTTGAATATATCCCTGTCGGTCAACAAACCTACCAGGCGTGCCTCGTCGTTTAACACTGCCAATGCATAAACCTTGGATAGGCTGATCATCTTGACAGCTACAGAGAGCGGGGATTCTTTGTATATCCCTACGCAAGTGCTGTGGATGAGTTCATCAACTGGCAGGTCATAGTTGCCGTCCTCAATAATCTTTAGAAAGTCACTGGAGGTTAACACACCGATCAATTTCTTCCCCTTGACCACTGGTAGTATGTGGATCTGGGAGTCTATCAGCAGTTTGGCAGCTTTTTCTATGGCAAGATCTGGCTTGATCGATGGAATATTTTTATCAACAATGAGAGCTAGTTGGTCTTGTTCGGGGTTATCGAACATGCTTTGTCTGGTTATGACCCCAAGCAACTGGTTGTCACTGTCCCTTATCAGGGGTACTGCTGTCTTGTTGTTGGTGACCATGAGCTTGATCACATCACTTCTTGAGCTTGGAGCTCTGGCGCACACTGTGTCGCTGGTCATTATCTCCTTGACTTTCATTTGGAGTTCCTCCTGTTATTCGTTTCCTCACCATCGTATCCCAATGAATTGAAGGTAAGATCCGCCCTTGATATGCCGGATACCAGGGTCAAGGCCGGATCCGTTGTCTTTCGAGAGACAACGATGAAATCAGCTCTAGCTCCGTGATAGAACGACCCAAAGCGGCCTTTAAAGCGCGGCATGCCGTAACCCGGACTTAAAGCTTTGTATGGGTTCGAAAACACCATTTTAACGATGTCTACAGGGCTCAATCCCGTGGAAGGGGCTAGCCCATTAAGGAACCTCATCTCCTCCCATAGGCTGGTGCCGTTTATCATGACGTTGTCAGTGCCAAGCAGTAAGGTGATCCCTGCTTTTCTCATCTCTGCGATGTCGGGAATGGTGCCAAAGAACGTGTTGGTGCGGGGACATATTGCCACTGGAACACTTCTATCCGCACAAATCCTCATGTCTTCTGGAGTTGCATGGACCATATGTACAATCAGGTCTGGTTCCAGGTTCATAATTTGCAATATGTCCTCTCTGTGCTGCTCGCTTGCATGAAGCGCCACCATCTTTCCTGATGTTCTGGCGTGGGAGGCAACCTCGTTAATGGCATTTGCCTGCGCATTCTCAATTCTGGAATTATCCTGTACTTCTCCTTTTCTGGAATCCTCTGACACTTTCCTTTTTCTGGAATGCTTCAGTACGTTCTTTCTTGTCGGTGTTTGTGGCCAGTCCGATATGCTACTGAGTCCAACACCTGCCGACCTCATCATAAGGGCATCCATCTCTTCCTGGTCATATCCTGTGTCTGATGGCCTTCCAAGAATGATCGGCCTGGTAGTGGCTCCAGCAGTTGCCTTTTCGATCTGCCTAATCCCAGCTAGCCCCTGTTCTCTAAAATCGTAGAACCAACCAATGCCCTGGGCCTGGAAATCCTGAACGGTTCTAGTCATGGCGCTGATAATATCCTCTTCAGGTGTTTCCCTAAGAACCCTGTGCTTTAAACCATTAGGCGGCGCAACAAGTTCGTCAAGGGTTCCTCTGCCATTGAGCTTGACTACTGAATCTCCAATATGGGTGTGGGCGTTGACCATCGGTGGCAATATGATGCCTCTGGCCATTGGGACCTCTGTTTTGGTATCTTTGGAATCCTTGGTTATGCCATTGCTGACTTCGTGAATTATTCCATCCTTGAAATGAATGGTACCCTCGATAAACTCCTCGCCAGTGAATATTACGCCGCTAACCTGATGCATACGCCTCGAACCCAAAAGGTCGGGGATGGAATTTATGTTTTGGGGATTTTTGGAGGGTAGAAGAAGACATTTTGGATATGGATGAATTAAGCTGAATAGAGCTGAACGGATTAATGCATATAACATATCCTGGGCAGCAACGATCGCTGAAGGATGAAGGGTGGCGGATGAATAATATGCAGGTTATAGTATGTAACATATGTATTATTTGCATTTCATATAGAGAACTGTACCAAACACAGTTTATATATTCTTGACGAATATTAAGGTGGGGTGATCATGGTGGGGAATCAGTTTAGTAAGAAGTACTGGGTGGCAGTTATTACTTCTGTTCTTGTTCTTGGTGGGTTACCATATCTTGGGACCAATACCGCTCAGGTGGACGATACCGCTCAGGAGAATATTCTCCTGCAGGGCAC
>JAUVCJ010000109.1 GCA_030595765.1 Thermoplasmatota archaeon
AACCAACAACTACAACGACAACCTGGACAAGGACGAGTGGATGATTGACTACGTCTACGTGGAAGCCAGCACTCCAGAGAAGTTCGGACCGTACCTGAGCATCGGATATGACAACGTGAACACCAATTCCGGTGTGGTACCACATGAGGTCTGGCCAGGCGACACCGTGAACATCAACCTGAAACCAGGCTGGAACTTCATCACGATACCCATAGTCCCAACAGCTACAACGCTTGAGGGAGTGATGAATGGCCTAATAGATGCAAACCCGAACACCTGGCAGGTTATCTTCTACGATGGCGTAAGCTCAACCTGGAGCTACCACGACGATGCAAAGTCAAGCCAGTACCACGATACATTCGTTCTGGACGAGACCATAAGCTTCTATCTTTATGTGGAATCCATAAGTGGTACTCCAAGCTTGAAGGTGTCTGGAGAGTTCCCAAGCGCCTCCACAGCGATCTGGTTGGAACCAGGCTGGAACATGGTCGGCTACCCTTGCACAGTAGAAACAAACACAGCAGCCAACGCTTTCGGCGGCCTCTGGAGCAATCTGGATGTCTATGCAGGTGATGCCTTTGGTGGAGACCCAAATAAAGGTTTCAAGGCTCAAACCACTCTGTTGCAGAGCGACGACGTGATGAACCTGAAACAAGGCTACTGGGTATACAACCACGGAGCAGGTACCAACTGGGACGCACCATGGGCTGACGCCTAGACAGCAGACACAACAACGCAAAACACGTGAATGTTACCGCCCTTCGGGGCGGTACTCTTCCTTTTTCTTCTGTTTTTCCTTTTTCAACAACTCAAATTCATAATCCAAATGTATAAATAAGCCAGGGCATTTTCCACTTTACTCCTAGGTAGGTGATATCTTGGCCAAAGCCAAAGAATTAAGTCAAGTCCGTGTGGGGGACATAATGTGCAAGGATCTTTTTGTTGTAGAAAATGATGCTGAACTCTCAAAGGTATTGGGTCTGATGAAGGACAAGAACGTGCTGGAGATTCCTATTACTTCAAAAAAGGGCAAGTTCATAGGCTTGATAAGCCACGAGGCAATTGTCAAGCGCAGAAACCTACCCATGAACACCAAGGCCGAGCACTTGATGATCTCTCCACCCAAGATCAAGCCCACTGACGATCTGTTGCATGCGGCTCAGATGCTGGTAACTTCAGGCCTTCGCTCCATACCAGTAACCTTCAAGGGTAGCATAGTAGGCATAATCTCAAGGCCAGATGTTGCTGGTCAGGTCTTAAAAAATAAGGAAATGGCATCAACTCCAGTGGAAGAACTGATGTCAAAATCCCCTCAGTTCGTTTCTGAAAATGATACATTGGGGAAGGCAAGGGAGCTTATGAGAAAGCTTGACATGCGCTCCGTGCCTGTTGTGGATGGCAAGGGTAAGATCAGCGGAGTGGTTGGAGTTAGGGAGATGCTCAGATTCTTCAAACCCATAACACGCCCGTCAAAGGGAACCAAGACCGGAGAGAAAGAACCGGTGCGCATCGAGGTTAAGAGCGTTATGCGGACCCCTCCCATATTCGCAACTCCAGATACCACGCTGGGCGAGGCGATCAAGAAGATACAGCACAATAAAATATCCACATTGATTATCACAGAGGATAAAAAACCCAAGGGCATAGTGACAATGGCAGACATTGTCGAATATATTGCCAGTCAATCTAAATCCAGAGGGGTATTCCTGCATATTACCGGTGTAGAGGAGGATCCAGAAATAACGGAATTGATGGAATCCATCCTAAAAAAAGGGCTCATCAGGATAAACAAGTATGCCGAGACCACAATGCTAGCCCTTCACGTAAGCCATCATCATCATGAAGGCGAGGAGAACTTTGGCGTGAGATTGCGTCTAACCACCAGCCTGGGGATGTTCTACACCTCCAATGATGGATGGGACCTGTTCCCCCAGCTGGACGAGTCTTTAAGGAATTTGGAAAGGCTTGTACGCAAGGAAAAAGGCAAAGCTATCAAATCACGAAGAAGGGGTGCCTGAGCGAAAAGCCTTTAACCATCCAGAACTTGTGAGGGAAAAGTTGGTGAATCCATGAATTGGAAGGTATTTGTCTTATTGGCCGCAACACTGCTCCTAGCCGGAACGTTTGCAGGTTGCCTTGAAGGGGATACTGATACAGGTGCCCCTGTAGAATCCTTTATTGTGAAGATAATAGGCGGCTCCCATACACTGGTAGCAGGAGATAGCACTACATACATACTCACAGTGACAAACCAGGAGGCTGCGAATGCTACCATTACCGCAACTGTATTGGAATCACCACAGGGCTGGGGTGTAAAGCTCTCCAACACCACGTTCGTGCTTGAAACCCTGCAGGTATCTGGTTTCATCATGGTTGTCAATTCCTCAACAGATGCCCAAGTAGGGAGCAATCTTGTTGTTGTGGAGTTCAGTTCGGATCTAAGTGATGTTAAGCAACAGGCCAGGGTAAACAATGTCATTATCGATGCCGTTGGTGCGGCGTTCGTGGGCTCAGTTGTAAGTGTGGACTATATCGGATACACCCTTGATTACGGGATATTCGACACCTCAATAAACGATGTTGGGCAGCTTGCCAATACCAAGCGCATTCAGATTCACGAGTCATATACACCGAAGGGTGGTTTTACTCCGCTGGAGTTCACAGTCGGTGATGGCGGCATGATAGCTGGCTTTGACCAGGGAGTACGGGGAATGGATGTTGGCCAGTCTCGAACCATCATAGTGGAGCCCAAAGATGGCTATGGAGACATTGTTACCAACACCCTCACCCTCACTGAGGAACTTCCGGTATTCGAGACTATCAGACCACATCTGTTTAACACGACCTATAACGGAGAGCAACCCATAATCGGCACTGTAGTGGACCATGACTTCTGGGGATGGAAGGTTCAAGTCGTAGAGATGGATTACTCAAGAGACGAGGTGACTTTGCGTCACCAACCCAATCAGGGCGAAAAATCCACTGGTTATGGATGGAACACAACTGTAACACTGGTTGATTATTCCTTCAATAACGGAGAAGGCAAGATCGTTGTTGTCCACGATGCTCCAGCTACAGGTACGCATTTCACCTACAAGGAATACAACGCAGTAGTGCTTGACAATGACGGTACCTCGATTAGCTACGAATACAATAAAAGCACCAACCAATTGGGTGATGTCGTGCTAGTGTTTGAGATAAAGCTAGTGGGACTTTAAGGTGTCAAAGCAAAATAGTGTTGAAGCAAGATAGTGAGGACACAGTAGGTGGTTCTGCTTATAGCAGCGTAGCAGAGCTTGTGCTAGGTAGAGTAGTGAGACCCGGTATAGAATCTAGGCCCAAGACCACTTCGAAGGTTTTCAGTTCCATTCAGGCATAACCTGAGGGTTTTCCATCAGACTCGCCTTCTTTTTTCTGCTGCCCTACGTTGATCTTTGGAAGCGGCACAGGCGGTGGTAGCCTTATATCTCGGGCTATGAACATGGCTTCCGGTATGCAGTTGCTCATTATGGCAGTATGAACCTCAGAAGCTATGACAGGAGGCATCTGTCCGCTATCATTCCAGGTCTTGACAAATTCCTGGGCTTCTCCTCCCTGGAAAACGAATTTCCCCTCTATTTTGATAAGCCCTATCCCGGTATAATTTGCAGTGAACCTAAAATCCACGCTAACCTCATCATCAGATGTCTGGGTGACAAGAGTTACCGAGCTATTATGGTCTATGCGAATGTTCCTATGTTTCTCTGTCAGGGCTGTAAAGCGCTTTCCTTCTATGGATGTGAGTTCAAATTTCTGGATTGGCATTGTTTTCACCCCTAGGGTTGTATAAATGATAATGAATATGTGGCTTTAAAAAGTGAGACGAGCCCAGGATTGGCAGATTCAGCATCTGTTGTGTCCTCGTTTTCTGCTGTCACGTTGACCTCGCCAAACAGCTCAATTGTTATGTCGTAGGACAGTCCGCGGCCTATGTAGTTTTTCACTCTAGCATACCACGGCCCACTCAAATCGGCTTTCTTGATGGTTTTGCCCTCAATTTTGGCGCTTTCATCAGCACCTGAAGTTGAGGCTCCTCCAACACTGTTGTCTCCAGCATCGTAGACCTCCAGGTCAAGGTCTCCATTGCCTAATATAGAGTTATCATTGGTCAAGGTGATGTTTATATAAATGAGCTTGACTTCCTCCGACACAGGAAATGAGTGGTCGATAAATGTGCCTTCAAGATCTGTACCGGCACCTGGGCGGTTAATGGTGCCAGAGTCTTCCATTGAATCAATAAGATAGTATGTTACATTCACTTTGGTGATTGGTAATAAGTCATCGTCAAATTCTCCTTCAAAAAAGTTCCAGTCAGCAGGGTTGACCTCCTGGCCTTCAGCCATGTACCTGAAGTCTACGGCCATAATGGCAATGATCACCATGAATATGGCAATTCCGGCCTGGTTCTTGCGAATAGAGAACATCTTTCGAAGTTCCTTGCTCATATCTGTTAGTACCTCATTCATTGAAAATCCAACTGGACTATGACAACGAAAATATTAAACCTTTTGCAAACGGCAGTCTCAAAAAACAAGAGATTGGCGACATTCCTACATAATCAACGATACACAATCTAATCTTAGTACCAATCTTAGTACCAATTTCAGTTCCAATCTCAAGGAGTTGATACTACTATGGGCAATTCATTGAGGCATTTTTTGCATTTATTCCCATCCAGACCCACTATTTTGGTGGTATGCCCAACTCTTTCCACAACAAGGGCTCCACAATCAGGGCAGTATGTGTTCTCAAACCTGGTATGAGGCATGTTGCCAAGGTATACGTGTTCTAGCCCTGCATTCACTCCGGCCCTTAGGGCCTGTTCCATGGTGGTGGCTGGAGTATGAGAAACATGCGTTAATTTGTAGTCTGGATGAAACCTTGAAAAATGAATGGGCACCCTTGTACCCAGCTCTTTCACAACCCAATTGCAAAATCCATCCAGCTCTTCAGCATCATCATTGAGGCCTGGTATAAGAAGGTAGGTCAGCTCCAGATGTATGCCAAGCTCCTTTGCCAATTTGCAGGTTGACAGCACCGGCTCCAGCCTGGCACTGCTGATCTGCCTGTAGAATTTGTCAGTGAAGGCCTTGACATCAATATTGATCGCATCCAGGTAGGGAGCGATCTCTCTCAGAGGCTCCTCCTTGATGTATCCGTTGCTAACATAGCATGTGTAGTATCCACTGGCCTTTGCTGCTTTTGAGCCTTCCAGCGTGAACTCGAACCAGACTGTGGGCTCGTTATATGTCCAGGCAACCCCGCTACAATTACTCTTTTTGATGAGCTCAGGCACCTCTAGCGCCTTTACTTTTTTCAGATGCAGTTCTGATATTTGGCACTGCGAGGTCTCAAAGTTCTGGCAATGCTTGCACTTGAGATTGCACCCAAGTGTGCCGTAGGAAAGCACCTTGGTTCCTGGCATGAAATGATAAAGTGGCTTCTTCTCGATCGGGTCAGCATGCACTGTGGTGGCCAGGCCGTACATTCTGGATATCAGGGTGCCGTTTCTGTTCTCCCTGACATCACAAAGCCCGTTCTTTCCAGGATGTATCACACAATTCTGGTTGCAGAGGTTGCACTGAACCATATTTCTATCCAGTTTCTGCCAGTATTTTGCAGTGTTTTTCTCTCTCATCTCCATAACCGCCTTATGGCCTATCTCCATAGGCCCATATCTCCGTTCTTGCCTCAAATAATATTATGTTTGCTCATTATTGAGCCTGGCATCTGTATGTTCATGCAGACATTGCACCTACTGGGCAAATTTTAATGCAGTTCCCACAATCCGTGCACTTCTGCTCGTCCACAACCAGCACGGTCTCGAATACTTCTATGCATCTAGCAGGGCATACTGCAGGGCAGCCCCCACAAAGCATGCATTTCTCAGGGTCATTATGAACTGCCATCCTGACCTCCATCGCCTGCAGGGTAAATGATTTTTGCGATGGGTTCATTCCACTGTTACGCTCTTGGCCAGGTTCCTAGGCTTGTCAATGTTGCAACCCATGAGATTGGCTGTGTAGTAGGATAGAAGCTGCATGACCAGAGATAATGGGAACGGAGAGAAGAGGTCATGAACTTTTGGAACTGTCAGAACCAGGTCTGCATACTTTGACAGCTCCCTGTCTTCACGGTATCCCACAGCCAGAACCGGAGCCCCCCTTGCCGACATCTCACCTATGTTGCCAAGCATCTTGGTGTAGGTGGAGTCCATTGGAGCAAGGGCAACGATGGGGCTCTTTTCCGTTACCAGGGCAAGAGGGCCATGCTTGAGCTCTCCTCCTGGATATCCTTCTGCATGGATATAGGATATTTCCTTTAGCTTGAGGGCGCCCTCCAGGGCAACCGGGTAGCTTGAACCTCTCCCTATGAAAAATACGTCTTTGGCATTCTTTAGCATGTGGGCGGCCTGCTCTATCTCCCTTGCCTTGGCCAGCACGCTCCGGGTTATTCTGGGCATGGTCCGCAGGTCGTTGTATAGAGCCCTGTATCTGTCGAACTCGACAGTCCCTTTTACCCTTGCCACCATCAGCGCCAGCCTGTACAGGGAGACAAGTTGGGTAATGTAGGTCTTTGTTGCGGCAACACCAATTTCAGGCCCAGCTCTGGTGTAGATGACAGAATCAGCCTCTCTGGTTATGGAAGAGCCCACAATGTTTGTAATAGCCAGGCATTTGCATCCACGCATCTTGGCAGTACGCATGGCCATCAGGGTATCCAGAGTCTCGCCGCTCTGACTTATCACTATTACAAGGGGTTTGTCGTTTATGGGAGAGGAATACCTGTACTCCGAGGCCATCTCGACTGTAACAGGCACTCGGGTCAATCTTTCGATGATGTTTTTCCCCACCATGCCGGCATGATAGGATGTGCCGCAAGCTACGATCTTGATGGTGTTGAATTTTACACTCCAGAAACCGTTCTCACCCTGTTCAGGCATCGATTCGAGCATGGATTCCTGAATCGCCGATGGTTGCTCGAATATCTCTTTGAGCATGAAGTGGTCAAAGCCGCCTTTTTCAGCGTCTTCAAGCTTCCAGTCCAGCTCTTGAATATCTCTTTCAAGCACAGTCCCTTCCATGTCCTTGATGACAACACCCTGTCTGGAGGCAATAACTAGCTCGCCATCGTTAATGTATTGGACCCTGTTGGTCCTATCAAGAAAAGCAGAGACATCTGAAGCCAAGAAATACTCTCCCTCTCCAATCCCCACCACCAGTGGGCTCTCGTTTCTGAGAGCGACCAGGGTGTTCGGGTCATTTGAATCGATGGCGACCACGGCGTACGATCCTTCGATCTGGGTTGCAAGCTTTACCATGGCCTTCTCAAGATCCATCCCTGAAGCAGCATGCTCGGCCAGCATGTGAACCAAAACCTC
>JAUVCJ010000251.1 GCA_030595765.1 Thermoplasmatota archaeon
GATTTTGTTGAGCTCCTCAAGCAGATGGTGGGATCTGCCAGAGGTGATGGAAAACTTGGCGGCAAGAGCTCTGGAGTGTATCTTGCCCAGATGATATTGGAGTCAGAAGGCGAGAAAAACCCGGATCTAAGAGACATAAAATTCGCCAAGAACTGGTACGTGACATCCGACACGATCACGAACCTTATCAGATATAATGACCTTGACGACATCATACACATAAAATACCTGGATCCTGGCGAAATATCCCAGGAGCATCCATTCCTGGAGCAACTACTGAAAAACTGCACTTTCCCCCCAGAAATTCTAGATAAGCTAGGTGGAGTTCTGAGAGAAATTGGGAATAAACCCATCATAGTACGATCTTCGAGCCTTCTTGAAGACAGCTTTGGTGCATCCTTTGCTGGCAAGTATAAAAGCCTGTTCCTGGTGAATACCGGCACAGAAGAGGAGAAATTGAGCGCCTTGACAAATGCCATCGCAGAGGTCTATGCCTCGACCTTTGCATCGGACCCGATCGAATACAGAAAAGAGAGAGGTCTTTTAGATTTTGCAGAAGAGATGAGCATACTCATCCAGGAGGTGGTTGGTACAAGAATAGGACCCTATTTCCTCCCTGCTTTTGCAGGAGTTGCTCTAAACAACAACGAATTCCGATGGTCCCCCAGGATCCGTAGAGAGGACGGTATAGTTAGAATGGTAGCAGGGCTGGGCACCAGGGCAGTTGATAGGATTGGCAACGATTATCCCCTTTTGGTCTCTCCGAACAAGCCCGAGATACAGGTCAATACCCTTATTGATGAAAATATCCAATACTCCCAGCAAAAAATGGATGTTATCAACCTGGAAAAGGGCACGATGGAAACCGTTGATGCAGTTACGCTCATCAAAGATTATTGGGATGAGTTTCCAAACCCGAGCCTGCTTGTTTCAGCCCACAAAGATGGAGCATTGAATCCAGTTCCAGGCATTATCATGGACATTGAGAACACCGACCTGATACTCACGTTTGGCAAGTTATTGGAGAAAGGAGAGTTCATAATCCAGATCAAAGCACTGCTAAACACATTGAAGGCAAAGCTGGACACTCCTGTAGATATTGAATTCGCTCATGATGGAAAGCATCTCTACCTGTTGCAGTGCCGACCTCAATATCAGGCGCTCCAGCAGGAAAGGATACCAGTTCCAAAGAACATTCCACCCTCTCGAAAGGTATTCACTGCAAATAAATACATCACCACCAGCCACATTGACAACATCGAATACATGGTCTATGTGGACGGCGAGGGCTATGAAAATCTTAAAGAAAGGACCCTGATGCTCAATGTTGCAAAGGCAATCGGCATCCTGAACAAAACATTGCCAAAAAGGAAGTTCATACTAATGGGCCCAGGAAGATGGGGAAGCCGGGGAGACATCACACTCGGAGTGCCTGTGCAGTATAATGACCTCAACAAGACCTCCCTGCTCATTGAGATCGCTAGAAAGAAAGGCACATACCTCCCAGACCTCTCCTTTGGTACACATTTTTTCCAAGACCTGGTCGAGGCGAACATCCACTACCTACCACTCTACCCTGACGAGCCGGAAAACATATTCAATGAAAAACTAATCGAGTTGGGAAAGAACAGGCTTGCGGATTTTGCACCCAAGTATGCTGACCTGGAAGGAGTCATCAGGGTCATCAAGATATCCGAGATAGCAGATGGCGGTACAATGTCCATAATTATGGATGGAGAGGCAAACTCAGCCCTGGCCTACCTGGTACCACCAGATCACTGGATATGGAGGATGAACAAAGCTGAAGAGATCGCTTGGTCACTGGATAGGGATGTTTACAGCATCAAGGAGATATACATCATTGGAAGTACAAAGGAGGCTACAGCAGGCCCAACAAGTGACCTTGATCTCATTATCCATATTTCCGGCACCGAAGAGCAGAGAGAAAAATTGCTTCTCTGGCTAAAGGGCTGGGATCTCAAATTGGTCGAAGAGAACAAGGAAAGGACTGGGATCGAGATGGAAACCTTGCTAGACATACACCTGGTAACAGACGAGGACATCAGGAACAAGACCTCATGGGCAGTACATATCGACAACCCGTACAACCCTGCAAAACGAATTAAAATGCCCTCAGGTTTCAATTGAACCTATTAGAACAGAATCACCGCGAACCGAACCAACTCAAGCATAAACCAACTAACACATTCTCCAGCCAGAGCTCTCCTTGGTCAGACGTTATCCAGCTAGAAGACAATCCTTTGAGCTTTATCAAGAGCACTAGCATCAAAGAATATCACTGCCAGACCATCGCCATCATGGGCTCCCTGCATTGAGAATGTTACCCCTTTACGCTCTGACCATGAACCTGATAGCCTTGTGGATTCATGAGCGTGTCCATGCAGGGTCAGGAAAGGGTCTAAGCTCCCAATGAACCTCTGAATGGCAATGCTTCCGATATGCTGGTCCACAGGTGCACTATCCACCATCAGGCCCTGAATGTCTGCCAGGTCCAGCAGGGAACCATAAGGAGGGGAATGAAACAGGTAGATCGTTCGTTCAGGGGGAGAAAGCGATGCCAGCTTTTCAAGGTCTTTGGCAATGGTCCCGTGTCTGATCTCGCTCTCGGACACATCCACGGTCCTAGCTCCATCTTCAGGAGATACGGCCCCCACATCCACGAACCGGGAGACATCGTATTTTTCCCAGTCCTTAAGCCGGAATGGGGTGGGAGGTACATACGAATATCCACAAACGAACATATCCCCAAATAGCACCACCCTATCGCTGACGTAATCCAGCAAACCCCTCTCTTGAGCCTCGAACATGTGAGTCTCATAATGCCTTGGGTCATCGTTCCCCATGATCACGAACCAT
>JAUVCJ010000108.1 GCA_030595765.1 Thermoplasmatota archaeon
GTTTAGCAAATCAAAAAGCCAGTCCGCTTAACCGAAAGGGAATGAAATACATTCAAATTATTGGGAAGAAAAAATGTTATCTCCCTCCAACAAAAGTTCGATTTGAATCTAACAGTCTCGTTTTCTTTTTCTATTCACAAAAAATCGTATTATTTTATGACGATATTGCATCGATTAAAGGAAACCAAATTATTCTTGAAAATGGGAAAAGAATGAGCTTCTTTTTCTTTTCAGAGAATTTCAATACCCATCGTTCGATTAGTAAAAAAATAAAGAAGAAGCTCTCGACAAAGTAGTCCAATCCACAATTATTTTTGTTCCAGAGCCTTTTTGCGCCTACATTTAATGTTGAATTATCGCTATAGTTTCACCTACCCATCATTAAGAGATATATATTTATACGCGCAATACACATATTATGAGGTGGAAAAGCATATCTGGTGCTGGCAGAGGTGAGACAATCGACCTTTCATTTTTGAAAGAACCGTTGGGTCTTAAAGGAGACCCAAACACAATAAGAGATGCCATTCTTCTCATTACCACTAAATGTAGCGTTGTTTTCCCATTGAAAATTGCTAAGCTTCTCTATCTTGCAGAGCTTGAGTTTATTAAAAAATTCGGAAAACGCCCAACTGATAATTTGTTTATAAGTGACCATTATGGACCAAATGCACCTGAAGCTGCGTTGATAGAAAAAATTATGGCAACTAAGGGAATTGTAAGAACTGAAGATGTCCGTACACATAGGGATCATATTATGAAACGAATATATCCAGTCAATTCAATAGACGATATTTCTATTCCAAAAGATTATGTTGATTGCATAAATGCTGTATGCAAAACATATGGTAGAATGAAGACTGACAATCTTGTAAAGGCATCAAAAAACACTGACCCTTATCGAGATACTCCAAAGAAAGAAGAGATTAATTTCGATGACTTTATTAGAGAACGTGAATACTTGATGCAGCCTGAAGTATCGGATAAAATTCAAAAGAGCATCGCTGAGATTAATAATGGGAAATATCGCGAGCTCAAATCTAAAAGTGAGGCAATCGCGTTTATTGATTCATTATAGGGTGACGCTCAATGAGCTATCACTTTATTTTTTCAGACACCTTTCAAAAAGATATTAAAAAAATGAAAAAATCTGGTAAGTATGGTCAGGTTAAGAAAAAGCTAGAAGAGATAATGACCAGACCTGAAGAAGTGGGTTGTGTAAAAACTGAAATTCTTAAACACTGTCGTAGTGTAAAAATGGGCCACTACATTATTGTCTGGGCAATAATTGGTATAAATGTACATTTTCTAAGCTGTGACATTCATGATAAAGGCTATGACAAAGCCAAAAAAGAGGCTAGAAAGATAGCTAGAACTAAGGGTGTTTACTCCAATAATGGAAAGCAATAACACTAACTCTTGATATATTTTTAGTGCTGATCCCCGCCATCCCCATGTTTATGCCGGCGTCCTTCGTGGCTGTGCTGGTGTCCAGTGTGCTCATGTAGATCTCCATCCTCATGCTGATGTCCGTGGTGCCCATGGCTGCCCTCAGCCCTGTGTTGGTGCCCACTCTGTTCATGTTCTTGTGTCCCTGCTGGCGGCCGCAACCCGGAAAATGCCCGCTCCATGACCTCGCTTAGGCTTGGATGTATGTGCATACCTTCCTGGATGGGTTCGAAACTTCCGGTCTTTATGTACATCAGTGTGATGACCTCCTGTATAAGCAAGGAGGCTTGAGGGCCTATTGCGTGGCATCCAAGTATCATGCCTGAGCGGTGGACTATGACCTTTACGAAGTAGTTCTCTATCTCCATGGCTGTGCCTTTGGCAGTGTCCTGGTATCTTTGATGGCCCAGGAGTATCTTGTCTGCGCCGTATTCAGCTATTGCCTGGGCCTCGGTCATGCCAACGCCTGCGATTTCGGGGTGGGTGAACACCGCATGGGGAACTGCATGGTAGCTCATGGTCTGGTCTGCACCTCTAAGAGCGTTGTAGAACACAACTGCAGATTCCTGGTTGGCCACATGCTTGAATAGATGCTGGCCAGTAGCATCGCCGAAGGCATAGATGCCGGGTTGATTCGTTTCCATCTTATCGTTGACGACAAGCCAGCCCTTCTCGTCTGTAGCGATGCCAGCACGCTCAGGATGGAGAATGTCGCTATTGGATCTCCGTCCAGATGCCATCATCACCTCGTCAGCAACTACATCCAGTACCTTGCCTGTGCTTCTGTTGACCGCGCTTACCTTGACCCTGTCCCTTTTGGCGCATTCCACTGCGTTGACCTCATGGTTCACATGAATGTCCATGTGCTTGCCCAGTTCGTCCAATGCAAGCTCGGATATCTCAGGCTCCTCAAGAGGAAGAAGCCGTGGATTCCTGCCAAGCATTGTTACTTTGGAACCCATCGCTGAGAAGAAGTGGCCGTATTCAGCAGCTATGTAGCCACCGCCAACAATAACAATGCTGGCCGGGAGCTTTTTCAAGTAAAGCACTGTATCACTGGTGTGGTACTGCACATTCTCAAGACCCTGGATAGGCGGGATGGATACCTCAGAGCCTGTGCAGAGCAGTATCAGCTTGGATGTGATCGTCTTGCCTCCGACACTGAGCTGGTAAGGCCCGATAAACTCTGCTGGCTCGTTAAAATAATCAATCTCCTTTGAGTTCGTCAGGCCCATGCGGATGCCCTGGATGTCCTTGTCTATGTGCGAGCGCATCCTGGCCATGATGCCTGGAAAATCGATGTTCTTGATATGGGCATCTATCCCGAGCTTTTTCGCATCTTGAATAATACGCACCACTTCTGCCGGGTACACCAGTATCTTGGTGGGAATACAGCCTCGAGTCAGGCAAATGCCGCCTGGGTCGTCCTTGTCTATCACTGCTGCTTTTGTGCCTGGCTTACCTTGCAGCATTGCCGATATAATGTTCATCGAGGAACCGCTGCCTATTGCTATAACGTCATACTGGTCCATGTTCTCACCATTCCCATATCAGGTTCTTGTTGGTTCTCACCAACACTCTCGCCTTCCAATTGTTCAGACATCTTCTTTGAGTTATTATGATTGTCTGGATGATTCTCAGGATATATGGATCGGGCTGCCGCATTCAGAGCAGAACACACGGCTGATGCCGCTTGCGCTCATGAGCTTGACCTCATTGCCGCACTTGTTGCAAACTAGGGTTATCTTCCCTGTGCTCTCTTCTAGCGCTCCGGCAGACATAACGTTATTACCCTTATCTGTTGAGCCTTCACTGGTGTCAACTTGCTCCGGTACCAATCCGTTCTGCCTGTTGCCCAAACCCATAGCACCCTCAGCATCAGGTATGGGAAGCTCTGTTTCTTCTATGATGTATTCTATGATATTATCAGGCGAGCCTGGCATATTTGGCGCATTCTCGCCTGTATCTATATCTGTCTGCGCCATGTCCGAGCCTATGCCACCATTCAAGCCGTGATCTTCTTCAAGGTTCGTGCCGTTACTGCTGGAGCTATAAGGGTCATCTTCCATTGGTCTGCCTGAGCCATCGATATTTGACCCATTCTTGAATGGTTCTTCAGGTTCTTTCGAACCCTTCTTGAATATTCCTGCGCCTTTTCTACTGGCGCCATAGGTCGCAACTCCGAGAAGGACCACTATCGCCAGTGTGATAGATACTATCACGTATGGAAGAATGTCAAGAAGGAGGTCTGCGCCTTTGTCTCTAAGCTGGGAAAAGCCAGACGGAACAGAATCCTCTCCATCCGAGGTCACTGTCAGTTTAATGGTCTGGTGATGATAGAGTCCAACAGGCGAGTTTTTTGAGGTGACGTTGATGAGAATGATATGCTCTCCTACTGGGGTGTCCTGGCCTGCTGTAAGGGACATTGTGAGCGTTTTAATTCCCTGGTGGTCTAGGGTGAATGACTGGGCACTCGGCATGGTCCATCCGGCAGCTGAATGTGAGATCACATCCAGAGGGGTGACATCAAACTCATCCTGAACATTCCCCTGGTTCCTAACTGCAAACTCCAATGTCACTGTCTGTCCCTGCTGTATGGTTCGCTGGATGTTCGCCGGTTCGACGAGCAGTCCCTGATACGGGTCTATCCTGACCATTGCAGAAGAAGTGCTTGACGAGCCGTACCCGATGGAGTCATGGCAGTAGGCAACCAGCTCTACTGGAAAGTCCGACCCGAACGGAGTTCCTAAGGGAACAACGACATCCAGCTGGAAATCCATACTGCCCATTGTGCCGTTGAAGATATGCTGCTTTGGTGTCAGTGACTGGCTTCCAAGCGGCACGTTCGCGCTGAGGTTAATGTAATGGTCCTGGGTCTGGACAATGACATCCTCGCAGGTGACGGTGCCATTGAATCGTAACAGGCCGCCAGTTGGGCTATCTGGTGATACGTCGGCATAAAGCTCTGTGTAGTAAAAACTGGGATTTACCGAGATGAGGGTCGAACCTTGGGCAATTCCCGGGATAAGGAGAAAGGCGAACAGGAGTAGGGTGATGGTTAATGACCGCCTGCGTTTCAATCAAGCACCGCAACCACAATAGCCACACCCTTCTTTAAACCTATCGAATGAGGCACAAAGGTTTTTTACCAGTAATTCCTTATCAAACCGAAAACTGGGGGAATCCAAATGAGCCTGACAGAAGATTTGAGCAAGTGGTTCAAGGTCTGGGTAAGAACCAAAAATACCCAGTTCGGTCTTGTTGCTTTTGTTGTCCTGATTTTAGTGATGTTTGGAAATTTCTCATACTGGTCTGGAGCCATGGAATATGGCCCTGCGAAAATAATCGCTACAGGCGGTGAGTTCGACTGGTCAGCCTATAGTGAGACCAACACAAGCCTGGGAATGGAGAGCGGGTACCTGTATGCAGAAACCGAGGTTGCTCAGACCAGGGACATTACCAACGAGAACATCTACAGGGTAACTTTCATTCTTACATGGCAGGACGAGGCTGATAGTGAGGCTCCAACCAATATCCCTGGCATTATATTCCCATACGAGAATCAGCCAGATGAGTTTGGATTGGAGGTAGTATCTCCCTGGGGCGATTCCGAGAATGCATCTGGAAGCAACTCCTACGATTCCAATGGAGGATACGGTGAAATAATAGTCACCTACGACATCATCCCGGAGGCACAGCCTAGTGTAAATGGCACAGGCGCATGGAATATCACCATAGAAATGAAATCCGCCGGCATGTTCATTTCTTCCCGTCCTAATGCGGTTCTTGGTATTTATGATGGCAGCAACGATTGGGACCTGGAAGTGATGGTTGACCATTACGTTTAAGCCAGAGATATCGTGAAATGGTAATCTCAACTTCAGTAATAGGTACATTTGATTTTGTGAAAATGCACATGCCTCAGTTCGAGTCATACCAATCATTATAATGGGGAAGTGACAATATTTAGTCCAATGCCGGAGTTCAAATCACCCTCTGTAGATTTGCCCATGGAGAAGCGCATGCTCAAAGGCGGGGTGATTCTCGGCTATTTTGCTTTCATCAAGAAGAGCTATGGCAAGGAGGGTCTAAATCAGTGCATTGAGGCTCTTGGTTTCGGCCCCAAGGATGTCAAGGCCGAGAAGACCTATCCTAGAGTAAATTCAGACAAGGTTCTCCAGTGGCTTTCAGAGAACAAGGGAATGGATGCCACACGCCATTGCGGAGCCTACACTGTGATGCATTTGGGAATTCTATCGTATTTAGTTAGGTTCGCAACATGGGAGAAGATCCTGCACAGAGCAAAAGAAAGTTTCAGAGGAGCGTTCTTGTTCGGCAAGATGACCATTGACCTGGATGAACCCAACAATAAGGCGGTAGCGAAGCTTATGGACGTCACATCCATCAAGGAGTCATGCAATGCCTGGCAGGGTGTGGTTGAAGGTGCAATGCGCCTCAAACGAGCCAATGGAGTTGTTACCAAGACAAAGTGCCAGATAGACGGAGACCCCTACTGCGAATACCAGATGACCTGGGAATAGGTTTTTAGATCCGGGATCCACTGGAAACTGCACCCAAGAATTGGCCTGGAATGAATCGGGAACGAACCTTGAATCCACTGGGAACTGCATCAGAGGATGAGTCCGGAATGAACCTGAAACGAACCTGAAATGAGTCCGGAATGAACCGGAAATGAACCTGATAATGGCATCTGGGAACTTGCCTTAGGTCTCAGGGTACAGCCGGGAAAAATATAATTACAAGAGAATCGAATGGTGATTGGTTATAAGGCAGGAACCTGAAGTGTCTGGCAGAAACTATTGTAAAGGTGTCGATGATCTGACCCGAGTCGCTGGACCCCATGACTGGAGGCTCTGACATTGTTAGACCAGTTCGTAATGATATTTTTGATCATGTTTCTTGGAACCCTAGTTTACCTATCTGCCTACTTCTCCAGCTCTGAGATAGCCATCACATCCTTGGGTAGGATCGAGGTTAGGGAGATGCAGGAGGATAAAACAAAAAATGCCGATGCCGTTGCCTATCTTCGAGAGAACCTTGATGATACCCTGACCGCCATTGCCATCGGGAACAACATCGTCAACATCACGCTTTCGGCAGTCTCAACAGCTCTGGCCTACTCTGCATTCGGGGACATGGGAGTTGCTTTGGCTGTCGGGCTTGTGACCCTAATAGTGGTGATATTTGGTGAGATATTCCCAAAGGCCTATGCTTCGACCAATGCTGTGCGGCTTTCCAGCAAGAGAGCCAAATTCCTATCCAGATTGGTTCACCTGCTATTTCCCCTGAGCGACAACCTTCTCAAGTTCGGCAACGGCATAATAAGATTCTTTGGCGGCAAGACCGGCTCCTCCAAGAAGGTAGTGACCGAGGATGCCATCAAGACCATGGCCACCCTTGCAGAAGAGGATCACGAGATCGACCCGATCGAGAGGGATATAATCCACAGGGTATTCACATTCGGAGACATCCGGGTCCGGGATGTTATGATACCCAGGAAGATGGTCTACACCATCAGCTATCCCTCCAGCATGCTCAAGGCCAAGCGCTATGTTCAGACCACTGGCTTCTCAAGAATCCCTGTGATAGATCGCAAGCGCAAGGTGGTCAAGGGCATCTTGTACAGCAAGGACCTTATTGGAGCAAAGGACAGTGAGCGCATGGATCGATACATACGCAGATCCACCTTTAGAACCAAGGACGATGTCAAAATTAGTGCGCTGTTTCAGATTATGAGAAGAAAGCGTGTCCACATCGCGATAGTTCTAAACTCCAGAAAGAAGTTCGCTGGCATTGTCACGCTGGAAGACATTGTTGAGGAGATTGTAGGCGAGATATATGACGAGTATGATGTTGAGTGAAGGCAGCACATCTGAGCGCATGCGAGACTCCCGCGCCCTTGTTGACGAGTACTACATCCAGTACACCCCTCAGTCCATCCACGACCTCCTCCTCAAAACCAAACAAAGCCTCGAAACCTGCCTCTACCTCAGGAGTGGGCTCATGGAGAAGTACAAGGTGGAGATGCCGTACTACAAGAACGGAGCGGTGGGCTAGGATTCTCACCACCGCATCAAAATTTTGAAACAACATATATGTAGTCTTGCGCATATACTGTGTGTGTACTGGTCAG
>JAUVCJ010000020.1 GCA_030595765.1 Thermoplasmatota archaeon
GCGCTTGACCTTGCGAGCAACGTATTCGGCGTTCACTCCATCGAGGTTCTGGTCCACCTCATCAAGCATGTAGAACGGAGAGGGGTCGTGCTCCTGTATGGCAAAGATGAAGGCCATTGAGACCAAGCTCCTTTCTCCACCAGATAGAGCATCCAGCCTCAGCACCTTCTTGCCTCTGGGTTGAGCCTTGATGATCAAACCACCTTCGAAGGGGTTATCTGGATTCTCCAGCAACAACTCTGCCTTGCCGCCTTCAGAAAGCTCAGCAAATGTTCTTCCGAAATTGATATTAACTGCATCCAGCACCTTTAGCAATCCCTTTGTCTTTGCCTCAACAAGCTCCTTGACCAGTTTTACCAGGCCCTTTCGCTCCTCTGTAATTCTGACCCTCTCGGCACTGAGCTCGCCCACCCTCTCCTCCTTGATGCCGTACTCGTCGATGGAGCGCATGTTAACAGGCTCCAGTTCTCGCATTTCCTTTTCGGAGTTGGCGCTAAGAGCCTTGAGCTCTCCGATAGTTGGCAGCACCTCGTCAGGGCCAGGCTCGTAATCCTCAACCTCACTGCCCAGTTCCAGAGCCTTTTCCCTGGCTGCTGTCAGTTTCGTTTTCAGGCCCACCAGGAGGTCCTTGTTAGTCTCGAACCGGGTCCTGAGGCTTTCAGCCTGGTTCTCCCTCTCCACCTTGAGCCTGTATGTCTCGTCTCTTAGGGTGTGTATCTTTTTAAGCTCTGAATTGAACCCTTCCTCAAGTTTGTGCAGGCCTCTGAGCTCTACATCCAGCTTGGTTTGCTCCTGGGTCTTATCCTCTACCCGCTTATGGGCGGCCTCGACCACTCCGTTCAGGGCCTCCATCCTCTGTATGAACTCATCCAATCGCTCCTGCATGAGCCTGGCCTTCTCGTTAAAGGTCTGAGTTTCCCCATTCTTCTGGGTGGCAGTGGTTGTCAGATGATGGGATGCCTCCTGCATCGCCCTTACCTGCTCCTGAAGCTCCTGGGGGGTCACTTTCATAAGCCTTTCCCTGAGCTTGTCACGCTCTGCTTCCAAACTGGCCATGCCCTCTTGCATTACTTGGATGGTCTTGCCTGTGCGGACATCCTTTTCCTTTGTCTCGACAAGCAACCCATTGTGCTCATCTATCTCCGAGGTTATGCTTTCGGTCTTCTGGGAATACTCCTTTTTCTTTACTTCTAGAGCCTTGATCTTGAGGGAGGCCTCACCATCAGTTCCACCTCTATCCCTGAGTTTTGAAAGCAGGGAGACTATCTCTCCCTTGAGGACCTTAAGCTCCTCGTTTATGTGATCAGCAGATATGGTTGCGGCTCTAAGCTCTCTTCCCACATCATCGAGCTTTTTCTCCCTGGCTGCACCGAACTTCAACCGGCTCTTGCTCATTGAACCGCCTATCATTGCTCCACTTGCCTCTACCAAATCGCCTTCGATGGTAACAAGCCTTACCCCACCCATCAGTTTACGGGCCTGGGCAAGGTTCTTCACAACAACAGTGTCCTTCAGCACATACCAGAATGCAGCCCTGTACTCGGTCTTGAACTTGATCAGCTCGATTGCAAAGCCCAGGGTATCAGACCCGCGAATAGCCATCAGAGCCCTGCCTGACGGACGTCCGGCGCTCATCTTGCTTAGAGGCAGGAACGTTGCCCTGCCTGCATTGCGCTTCTTCAAGAAACTGATAGCATCTGCAGCACACTCATCATCGTCAACCACAATGGACATGAGCCTGTTTCCAGCAGCGGTCTGGACTGCGTTCTCATACTTGGAACTGACCTGGGCCAGCTCGGCTATTGTCCCGTGGATGCCTCTAAGCTCGCCTAGGTCCCTGGCTTCAAGTATCTCCTTAACAGCCCTGCCATAGTTGTTATTGACAAAATCAGCGGCTTCTGCTTCAGCCTTCAATCGGTTATAATCCCTGGTAAGGCGCTTGAGAGCAGACTCCACCTCTTCAGACTGCTTGTATAGCTCGCTTTCCTGGGTACGCTTGCTATCGAACTCCTCCTGAAGCCCTGCCAGGTCATCACCACTTGCCTTGGCATTCTTACGCAATTCCTTAAGTTCAAATTCTGAGTCTTTTATCTCAAACTCATATATGCGCCTTGACTCCTCAAGGTCAGCAATGACCACCGTCAGACGTTCGATCTTTTCCTGTAGCCTCTCCTTCTCCAGCTCGAAACTATGGGTTTTTTCTCGGGCATCGTCAATATCCTTGTTCTTATGAATTATCTTCTTCTGGATGTCGTTTATGGCCTCATTAGACCTGCCAGCCTCATCCTGGACCTTTCCAAGACCTTCCTGGGCATCTTTGAGCTCCACAAGGATCTTCTCGTGCTCTACCCTGCACTCTTCAGCTTCTATCTTGATAGCCGCAAGGTTCTTTTCGAGTTTGATCCTTTCTGAGCCGGTCTCGCGCAACTCGTTCTTTCCAGATGATATGGCATCCCTTGAGGTCTCTATCGCATCCTTTGCCCTGGATACCTCGATCCTCAGGTGGTCTATCTTTGCCTTGAGCTCACCAGCCTCCTCGCCGCCCTTGCTGCTCATCTGGATCTCAAGCTCCAGCAGTTTCTCCGAAAGTGCAGTGATCTCGTTTGAATATGCCTCGCTCTTGAGGGTGATATCGCCTTGCTTGCCCTGAACATCCTCCATCTGGGCAGCTACGGAGGATATCTCAGCCTCCATGGAATTGTGAAGCTTGAATGCTGTTTGCTTCCTTGCAAGGTCCAACCTTTCCTGGAGATGCTTGTACTTGAGAGCTGCATCCCTCTCCTCTTCAAGCTGGCCAAGCTGGCTACCAAGCTCGTTGTGTATCAGCTCGATCTTATCGATGTTCTGCTCGCAAACAGCCCTCTGCTCATTTGCTTTCTCGATGTCTGCATCGTAATGTGTGATTCCAGCAATTCCCTCCAGAATACGCCGCCTATCAACATTGCCCATGGTGACGATGCGGTTTACATCGCCCTGTTGCACCAGATTATATCCTTCAGCGCTGATGTGAGCATGAGAAAGCAACTTGTCAAATTCTCCAAGGCTGGAGCGCTCTTCGTTGACGAAAAAACTGGAATTATACTTTGTATTGTCAGATGCTGATCTTCGGACCAGGCGCTTGAGCCTAACTTCATTGCAGTCCAGCGGAATTACCCTATCGGTGTTGTCAAAAAATAGCTCTACTGAGCAGAAGCTAGCAGCTCGCTTTGTCTGACCCCCATGATAGATAAGGTCTGTCAGTTTCTGGGCGCGTATGTACTTGGAGCTCTTTGGGCCAAGAACAAAAAGTATGGCGTCACCGATATTGGATTTCCCTGACCCATTGGGTCCTGTTATTGCCGTGAAGCCCTTCTCGAAGGGTATGACGGTCTTTCCACCAAATGACTTGAAGTTCTCCATTTCAACGGCTCGAAGATGCATGCTTTTAGCCTCCTGTTAATTTTCTATACCATGTGTGATTTGGACCTATCAAGAACCAAAAAAAAGGGGTTGGCTGCCCAGGGGGGGATCTGGGCAGCCGGGGGGGGAGAGAGGAGATGAGTGATTAGACCTTTCGGCCAGGAAGAACCGCCGCTACAACCCCGGTGCATCCCATCCTTCTGGCTCTAGTCCGCTTCTACTGTGACATCCGACGTCAGTCGGACAATACCCCTAATATCGTCATACCATATATAGTTTTTCCCTATTCACTACTATTTTTTCCAGTTGTTATGGTAATTCTCCGACAAATGTATGACGAGTAACAATAAGGAAGACCTGGCATATAAATATTTTGCATCTTGGAGGCATTCACAGCAATGCTCTTTAGACGTTAAAGGCCACCAGGCATACGAAAGTCCGACGAAGCGCGCTCAAACACTAGTTTTGAGCACATTAGATAGAATGCACTGCAAGAATGTTACCATAATCTGACACAGGAATTCAAGGGATGGTAAGGGTGTCAGCTTGAAAGCCTTAGCGCAAGTTCAAAGGTGAGCCACAGGCCTCCAAGCTCATGCGCCTCCAGGTCTGTCCCATAGGCCAATTCAGGCGACAGGTATACCATCTTTGTTTCTCCAGAGGTCAGACCAAGTCGGCCTGGTTTTTCCATTCCCAAAAGCCCCATAAAAGCCAGAGATATAACCCATCTGCTCTGCCAGACCGACTGCGTACTCTCCTGCAGTTGCTGGAAGTGTTCCAGAATCCAGAACTTGCCCCATCATCGGTCAGGGTGCAATCCACCATTACCCTGTCTCCAGTGGTTGTAACAGCGCCATCGATGCTCTGGATGTCCAAGGAAACATCTGTCCAGCTACAGTTTGTATCTCTTGGCCAGCGCCGCTCCCGGCTTGAGATACTCTACCCAATCGAACTCTAGCTCAAGAAGGGTGTAACGAGGGTCCATCGGGGTCTCCCAGTATTGGGTGAAGTATGGGCAGCGCTCTGCTACACTGGCTTTCGAATCCAATTCGCTGATTATCTTTGCTGTGCCGCTTGCCCGGATGTACCCGTTTGCTTCCTCCTTGCTTATGGGGTAACATATCTCAATTTGAGGGCAACCCCGGATGTGTTTGACCTTGGCATCATCCGAGCCTGTCAGTATCCAGAACTTAGAGTCAAGATATCCCATGGTTACTGGCCGGACCCTGGGGCATCCATCATCATTGGTTGCCAGGTAAAGGATCAGATATTCCTTCGCCATTGCTTTTATCTCTTTTTTTACATCTTCTGGAAGCAGTTCCATGGTTCGCTCACCTAGATGTAGATACGATTTGCATAATAAAGACTTTACTCTTAAGGGCTAATTTTTAACGTATATCCAAAAATGCTCTTTAATGATTGGAAAAAGGCACTCTTAAAGAATAAGAAGAAAATCTATTAATTAACAAAATAGAGAACAAAAGAGACGAGGAGACGAGACTTCAACGTTTTGATATCAGGCGCCAGTCACAACTCATATCTAATGCCTTATTGCTCGGTATCTTCAGCCACACTGGCAAGTTTGCGTTTCCTGAGGAACAAGACCATCCCGATACCAACGAACATAAGTCCTACGAGCAGAAAAAGTGTGATGTCTCCTCCTTCACCCATGCCGGCTGCTGCTGATAGGTTACCCTCTCCAACATCGGTAGTGGCATTGGGATGCTGGATGGTTATGCTGGTCACCACCACATCTTCCTTTGGAGTTCCAAGGTTCTGCCAGAGCGTCGGAATCACAATGCCGGGCCTTGAGTTCTCGCCATATACAGGGGTCTTGGCAATCGCCTGCACCACATCCAGCCCCTCTATAACAACACCAAATGCGGCATATCCAGCACTCCCGTCTGGGGACGCATCAAGGCCATGTTGGGCTCCATCGCAGATATAGAACTGATCCGAGGCTGAATCCGGGTCGTCACTCCTTGCCATGCCAACAGCCCCGTCGATGTGGGTGGCATTGGGATGATATTCAAGCTCTATCGAGCTGGAGCCGCCGCCATCGCCGGTCTGTATCACAAAATCGTCAATAATTCTGTGGAAGAGGACACCATCGTAATGACCTTCCTCAGCCAGCGTGATGAAGTTGCTGGTGGTTATCGGGGTCCAGTTGAGATAAAGGATGAACACAATGGTGCCAAAGCCCTCGACCTCCATTGTCGCCGTGGTGTTGTCAAGACCCTCAGAGGGGACATATACAGGCTCCTTTTGAGCCGAGCCAGATGAAAATAATGGGAAGCTCAATGCTACAGTGACCAGCATGAGAGACAGTATGATGGACTCCAGACGCTTCAATGAGATACCCGTTCATCAATATCAGCTATGGGTCTAAAAGAGTTTTGGACATGGACAAGGCCTCTTCATGCAACAGATCATACAACCAATCAGCAAACCGATCAGCAAACAAACCATCCACCTTACCATCCACCCAACCAGCAAATTACCATCCATTAACCACCCAAAAACCTCATACACTCCTGGCGTATTCCCAAGGCCAATGATCGAAGACTTGTTCGGTTCCTTTGTTCAATTTGGCCTGCTGGGTCTCTTTTTCATATTCTTTATTGATTCGTTGATCTTTCCCACCGTGCCAGAGTTGTTCGCTGTCTATTACTTTCTCCAGTGCCATACAAACGAACCTCCACTGAACGACCCGGTGCTCTGGTCCATACTCCTGCTTCTCACCATGATCATTGCCGAGATTGCCGTAATAATGATTTATTATGCCCTTGCAAAGAGAGCCTATAAAGATGGAGTTCCCAAGGGAAAGGTCACAACATGGCTAATCACCACCATGCAAAAGTACACAAATCTACTGTTCGTCCATGACGAACGCACCATCCTATTGAACTGTGTGGCTCCTGTCCTTCCGTTCGAAGGCGCATTCATAGTAGTTAACAACTGGAGTTTGCGCCTCGGCATTATCTATAAGGTGATCGGTGGAACCACAAAGTACGCATTACTGTTTCTAATGGCCCATATCACCCAGGAAATTTTTGTGGCCGACCTAGCACTTGCAAACCGTGTCACAATGGCGATGGCTATCCTGGTAGTTGTTGTATCCGTGCTCCTATCTATGCTTATCAAGAAGAAGAACAAGAAATTGGTCGCTAGAAAAAAATCTAGGAGCAGGGGAAAAAGAGCTCCGAAAGGCAAAGTAGAGAGCAAAGCCGAAAGGGTGATGGATGATGAGGAAGTGAATTTTGGGAAAGAGGAGGGTGAGTTAGAGGATGATGCTGAGGTGCAGCCAAAGCCGACCGAGGAGGTCTAAACCTGCGGGTCTTGGCCGTATGTGAGCTGGATCTAAGCGCAGTGGATGGCTCGGTCATTCACTTCACCCAGGCGTTTAAGGCTCTGAAAAAGGAAGGATGGAAGACCTTGATACTAGCTCCAGAGCCTTCGTCCAAGCCACCAAATTATCCCCTAGACATAATATATGTGGATGCTCCACCCTCAAAGAGCACTGCCATGTCCATGATGCGCAGGCTGGAGGCCTACCAGAGGCATCTTGTAGCGGAATTGCGCTCCGGCCTTGTCAAATTCAAGCTAGACATCATCTACGTCAGGCAGGGGCTTTTGAACATCGCTCCGGTCCTTGCGTCAGCGCTTAAGGACATCCCGATGATGCTAGAGGTCAATGGAGACATTGCAAAGGAGCTTAAGATCGCAGGCTTTTCCAAGGCCATCACCGGGATGTTCAAACTACAGGCCAAGATGGTGTACTCCCGCCCATCCAGCATCATAACCGTATCCGAGCATGTATCCACCATGCTTCAGGAAAATTACGGGGTGGAAGCCTCGCGAATAACTGTTATTCCCAACGGTGTTGATATCGATCTGTTCAAGCCGAAGTCATCAGACCCAGAGCTCAGAGAGAGATATTCAATCCCTGCGAACGCCCCAGTCCTGCTATTCACTGGCTACCTCGTTGGATGGCAGGGCATTGACTCCAACATAGCGCTCATGCCAGAGCTTCTGAAACACCATCCAGATCTTAGGTTCCTAATCGTGGGACAGGGGCCTGTCAGGGAAAGCCTGGAGGCTCAGGCCAGGGAACTAAGAGTATCTGAAAGTGTGATTTTCACTGGACCGGTACCACACACACAGGTGCCCAAATTCATTGGCATCTCCGACATTTGCCTCTCAGTCAAACCGCCTCTTCTGCCGGGATCGCCGCTAAAGATCCGCGAGTACATGGCATGTGGAAGGCCTGTTATTGCTTCCTGTGGAACAGGCTACGATTTTGACATGGTAGAGACTGCGAAGGCTGGTTTACTGGTGGACCCATCAGACAATACCCAGACCATCGCTGCCATCCTGAAGTTGCTAGGCGACCCAAGTATTAGAGAGGAAATGGGGGGTAACGGGAGCCGATATGCCAGAGAGCACTGCTCCTGGGCAAGTGCGGCGATCGCAACCAATTCTGTTGCCCAGGATGTGCTGGGTTGGAATGGAGATGATGATAAAGATTCTGATAGGAAAGATAATGCCGGGGTGAGCCAGGGATGAGGGTTGTCTACATTGCAGAGAAATGCAACATCCATGTGGAGCGCATGGCCAACTGGTTCCAGGCCAGAGGGCATGAAGTTCATGTCATGACCCTGCACCCGGACATTCCAACCTTCCACCCAGGCGTAAAGGTACATCTTCTGGAGGTATCTGAGCCAAAATATCTCCCGAGGAGGCTTAAACGGCTTCATCTTCTAAAATCCAGAAAGGTCCTTCGAAAGATAGACCCAGACCTGATACACGGCCACTACATTACTCAAGCCGGCTTCTACACAGTATTTTCTGGAACAACTGCGCCAACTGTTCTGCTGGCCTGGGGCTCGGACCTGCTGGTAGAGGCAAGAACATCTCGAATTGACAGACAATTCGCCTCTATTTCCATGCACAGGGCCAGCGCAGTCCTGGCTGACAGTACAGAGCTGCTTGAGCTTGCAAGAGAGATGGGAGCATCCACCAAGACATCGTTCGAGGCTCAGTGGGGAGTTGATATGCATAGCTTCCGACCAGGCCTGGACACATCCGAATGGCTCCGTAAGCTTGACCTGGAAGGGTCTGCCCCGATCGTGATATCCACCCGCAATTTCCACCCAGTATATGACCTGGCCACCCTTGTAAGAGCCATACCGCTTGTGCTGGAGAAGCACCCGGATACCAGATTCCTCCTAAAGGGCACTGGACCCCTACGGAAAAGCCTTGAGAAGCAGGCCAGAGAATTGAAAGTAGAGAAGAGCGTTCGGTTTCTGGGTCTGGTGGATTACTCCCAGATCCCGAAATTGCTCAATATTGCCAACATTTACATTTCGACCTCGACATCGGATGGCACCTCCATTGCAATGCAGGAGGCGATGGCAGTTGGACTCCCGGTCATCGTCACCGACATATTACCCAACCGGTCTTGGGTGACCAGCGGCACCAATGGCCTGCTTTTCGAGTCAGGAAATCATAAACCTTTAGCATCTGCCATCATCAAGATGCTCGACGACACACCAGGAGCCGAGAGGATGGGAGCCAATAATCGGGAGCTCATGAAGGAGAGAGGAGACCAGGAGGTATGCATGGGTCAGATAGAAGAGCTGTATCTCAGGCTTATTGGCTCCTGAATGACCAACATAGAGCCCACTATCCTAAATGACCACAAATAGCCCGCTTTACTTAAACAACAACAATATGGCTCACCATCCTTTAATCGTACATTAAGCAAATTAGCCTTATGACCGACACTTTATTATAGCCAGCATTCTATTTTTTTAACGTGACACAGCAACTTTTCGTTAACCGTAGGTTCAGAGGTGGGAATCTCGCACTCAGTTTGTTTGTCACGGTCGGCATCGTTCTTGTCATGCTTTCCGCCATGCTCATCCAGGGACCACCTTATGTTATCCGTAGCGGCATCGTAATACGGGAGCGAACTGTTTGGATAGATACTCTTGTAACAGTGGACGAGAGCCTGACCATCATCCCTGGAGCTTCTCTGGTACTCATAAACGTCACACTGTTGTTCGTTGGAGAATACGACGGCCAGAATGGGATATATGTTGATGGCCTCCTTGAATCGTCCAGAGGGTCCGAATTCATCAGCAAAAACCCTGATGTTCACTTTAATTTCGTAGTGTCTGGCAGGATGCGAATGATCTCCTCCTATGTGGAAAATGCGAACCGGGGGGTCCAGATAGAAGGCGGAGCAGTTGCATCAATGAGCAATAGTGTGTTCAGGGATGGATTGCTCTACAACATATGGAACAATGGCGGTGATACCTACATTCATAACTGTGAGTTCTCAGGAAGCGAAGTATGGCAGGTACTCTCGTTGTACACAGACATCCACATACAGAACTCAACATTCCATCACGGAAGCAACGCTTTCATCCAGCAACAAGGTGGATTAGCCACCATCTACAACAACACCTTCAGAGACCTGGAAAGGCAGGGGGTCGTGACACTGGAAGCTAGCGCCATGGTTGTCAACAATGAATTCTCAAATATTGGCTGGTGGGGTATATATTTCCAGCAGGGAAACGGCGAGGTCAGGTCAAATCACATCCATGACAACAACGGGAACAAGACATTCTACCATGCAGGTGTGGTTATAAAGAATTCAAATGTCACAGTGATAGGGAACCTTATCGAGAACAATGCAGATGGAATACAGTTTCTGGAAAACACCCATGGTAAGGCCATTGACAATCGGATTCTAAACAACAGGGGGAGTGGGTTTAGGATCAATCAAAGCCTTGGGATGATCGAGAGCACAGTGGTCAACGGCTCTGGCTATGCAGACATCCGCATCCAGGGCGGCGATGCTAGACTTCTGAACACGACCTTTAAGACATACAAGGTCGCAGGTGCAAACACCAATGAACCCAGTACCTCGCTTTTGACTGTAAAATGGTTCCTGGACGTGCGGGTAATCAATGTATCCAGCGCAGGAATATCACTTGCTACAGTAACTGTAATTGACCATCTAGATAATGCTCAAGCAGAGGTAACAGATGAGAACGGATGGGTTCGTGGCATGGAGGTGTTTGGATACCAAGAAGATGAGATCGGCAGAACCAATTTCATGCCCATATCCATTTCTGCAAGCAAGGATGGGCTCTATGCCAGCGGGCAGATCGATTTCGATTATAGTGGACTGGCAATCCTGATACTAGGAGGTGGATGATTGTTCCCTCTGTGCCATTTCTTCTTCGGCTACTCACTGACACTTCTTGCCCTGACACTGGTCATTATCTCCCGCAAGTCTTGGCGAAATTGGCTTATCAAGGGCGAGCATCTCAACATCCTCATTTTCATTTCCATACTTGGAGGAATTTTTGCAGAGCTTCCTGACCTAGAATGCCTAATAGGCGGGCTCTATGGGCTCCATGAGAGCATACTTGGAGAGATATGTTTCCTGCACGTCTACCTCGATGCATTAGCCCCTGAGAACGACCTCATGAGCCTGTACGAGATGACATACCTATTCTTGGCTGTTAATTTCCATGTAGTTCTACTGATATATGACCCGCTCAACGTGAGAAAGGGGCTGGACAAGGACTGGGAAGATGTTCATTACGCCCCATAGAACACATTAGCGCTCAATTATCTTCCAGCTCTAGGCTCCAAATTCTGAGCTTATGCACCAAACTGCTTGCGCTGCGGTAATGGGTCAGAAAACCAAGCAAACAAACAGGCAGGATGAGTAGGGTCAAAACACTATACTGGGTGCTAAAATATTCCAGCTCAAGCCGAACTAGAAGAAAACCTTGTAGAAGAAAGTAGGAGGAAAGAAATAGCCAGTGGGATGCCTTCAGCCAGGAATTTCGTACCAGCTTCTCAAAATCCCTGAGAAGATGAAGTCTCGAGGCATTGGTCAATATGCGAACCTGTATCCCCTCCCATTCCTCAAGTTTCCCATTCGGATCCAATTCACCTTCCGAGCCGCTACCTAACTCCCCATCCAGGCCACCATCTAGCGCTCCGTCCAGTTCTGCACCTTCCATCAGAGCCTTCATCTCCGGCGACAGGGTGTCGAACTGGCTCTTCAGGTACTCCCTAAACTTCTCACTATGGCTCTTTATGAGAACCATCACCTCGACACCATGATACTTCCAGACCTTGCTAGCTCTGATATATAGGGTGACTGCCACGTATATCATCAAAAGTGAGACTATGAATACCCCGGAAACCAGGGAGTCAAGCATCTGCAGGTCGCCAAGAAGGATCATGTATTACCTCGTTCAAGCCTTGGCGTTCTCGAGTGCCTTTGCGCACTCACATTTTCTGCAGCCAGTTAAGATCTTTGGCAGTGTAGATTCAAGAAGGGAACGAACCTGGCCAAGGTTCTTTTGCATAACACTGATAATATCCTGAATGCTTACCACATGCTCCTTCCAGACATCGTAATCGGTTATCATGGATATATTGACATAGCACATCTCAAGCTCCCGAGCAAGCGGCGCTTCCGGCACCAAGGTCATGCCAACCACATCTGCGTAATCCTGAAACATCTTACTTTCAGCCTTTGTTGAAAAGCGCGGTCCTTCGATGCAAGCGTAAGTGCCCTCTTGATGGATGGGAAGTCCAAGGCGTTCTCCCTCTATGTAGAACAGCTCTCTAAGGTCCTTGCAAAATGGCTCGGCAACCGATATGTGATAGGTTGCGCCTTGATTGTAGAAGGAATACTTGCGATCCTTTGTAAAGTCAACGAACTGATCCAGAACAACAAGCTCGCCTGGATGCAGACCCTCTTTAAGGGACCCACAGGTGGATGTGGAGATTATGTGCTCGACCCCCAGCTCCTTTAAGGCCCATAAATTGGCTCTGTATGGCACCATGTGAGGGGGATATACATGACCCTGGCCATGCCTCTCAAGGAATGCCACCTTCACCCCTGCAAGCTCCCCTATCAGAATGGGTGCTGATGGATTGCCGTATGGTGTGCCTGGAGTTACCTCTTCCTCAACCTTGAACATGCTTGGGTCATAAGCGCCGGACCCGCCGATGATTGCAATTTTAACACTCATTGAACAACCTCGTAAAATTTTGATTACGCCACTCCATTGCAAGACTGGGATTTTAGAGTTTGGGTGCAACAGAGCTGGCGAATCGACATTGAGGGCTCGCAGGCAAGATAGGGCTGATGGGTGGTGTTGGATGGTGATATTGGAGGTTAGAGTTGAAGAGTTATGCTGGAGTTGAGGAGCTATATTGCCTGGTGGAGTTGGGGTTGAGGTTGGGGTTGAGGTTGGGGTTGGGGTTGAGGTTGAGGTTGAGGTTGGAGTTGAGGTTAGAGTTGAGGTTGAGGTTGAGGTTGAGGTTGAGGTTGGAGTTGAGGTTGGAGTTGGGGTTGGAGTTGGGGTTGGAGTTTTTGGCAGGAAAATTTAATAGTGCTTCAGGGCTTATTTTGATCAAATGTTCATACTAGCACACCTCGGATTCACCCTGGCCCTGTTCTATGTCATTCTGAGAAGGTTCTCACATGGCCAGAGCCTGGATTATCGCCTGGTTCTCTTGGGAGCTGTGCTTCCAGACCTTATTGACAAGTTCGTTGGCCACGTCCTTTTACCCATCGGCAATGGAAGAATATTCGCCCACGGCCTTCTTTTCATTGTCTTCCTGGCAGGATTGGGCCTTGGTGATTGGCTCACACGGCGTCGTTTTGTTGCCACTTATGCTAGCACTGGCATTAGTCTTGAAAATGGCTCCAACGTTAAATCTGATGTTAGCCACAGAGCTAGCCTTCTTACAGCCCCGGCATTTACAGTTGCGATTGCAGCCAGTTTCCATTTGTTCCTTGACCAAATGTGGATGGATCCGGCATCATTGTACTGGCCTGCTCTTGGATGGGAGTTTTCCACTCACCATTTTGACACTACCAACTGGATCATATCTCTTTTCACCGAGCCCTATGTATACGGAACCGAGATTCTAGGAGCTCTGTGCCTCCTGGCAATAGGCTTGCAGAATGGACTCCTTTCAGTCATGGGGTTAAAACAGTTCCTCCGAGACGGGAAGCTTGAATGATATCACTGCCAGCAGCAACAAGAGCTTAGATGTGCCAGAGATGCATGAATGATGTTTATATACCCTCTGCCTGATATCTAATAACGGTGATCAAGACATGGAAATGCTGATGCCATTCATCAAGATTATGCTGGCTGCTCTATGCGGCGGCCTGATAGGGCTCGAAAGACAGCTTTCCGGAAAAGCTGCTGGCATGAGGACGAACATCCTAATAGCAGTGGGCTCAGCAATGTTCACCATTCTTTCGCTGGAGATAGCAAAGGATGTAAGCGGCAACTTCATTGTAGACCCTTCAAGACTAGCTGCCAACGTCGTTGTCGGAATTGGTTTCATTGGTGCGGGAACCATAATGCAGTCCCGCAAGAGTGTCCATGGCCTGACAACCGCCGCCACCATGTGGGTAGTTGCATCCCTCGGAGTGGGGATTGGCTTGGGTATGTATGCCTTCATAATGCTCTCCACCCTGTTCATATTGTTCATTTTGACCATGCTGATCAAGGTCGAGAGGTTCTTTGAGTTCGTTCTAATTCCAGCAAGTAGAATACTCATTCATGCAAGATACAGCCCCACCGTATGCATCGATGTCAAAAAAGTGTTCACAAGAGCCGGTTCACCGATCTCCAAATGGAAAACACGTCGCAAGGGAAACAGGATCACAATTTGGGTCGTACATCACGAAAGGCCTGGAGCCTGGGACAAGATTCACGGCAAACTGCTTCAGATGCCTGACATCCTGAATGTTCGTAGAGCCGATTGAGCTAAACAGACACAATTGAGTTGCTGGATGGCCTAACAGAAACCAGCGTGTTCACAGATATGCCACTATATGTTTAGAGAAAATCATCGATGGTGCATTTGGTTATCTTGTCGTTCTCGAAAAGGGAATCCACTGCTTGGCTGATAAGAAAAAGGCGTTGCTGGATATAGTTGGAAACTTCGTACTCCTTGGCGATATCCATGGTCATTGTCAGATACCTTCGAACAGAGCCCTGATGAACCGCCATTGTCAGTTTTCCTTCGCAACCCGGTTTGGTACACCCGCCGCTAAGTGGGATACGTCTGAAGCTCTTGTTGCACCTGGTGCATCTGACCTTCTGGGTGGAGAACTTCTTGAAGGTGCCGAAGATGTCAGGCAGCAGATGGTTCTGTATCATGCGGGTAACGACATCAGTTGCATCCACTGCCTTGATCATTGAAGCAAGCTCCAGCTGACCATCCATCTTTTTCTTCATGGAGTCCAAGGTCTTGTACTTGGAGATCAGGGGTCCATCAGCGATGTTTGCAGTATCATGGGTGTATCCGAATCCATCGTACTGCCCTGGAGTCCCTATCCTGGAAGATACCAGGTCCATTATCTTTTCCACCTTGGATGTGGTGGAGAACTCTGCTGCCGCCCTGTAAAACTCCAATGGGTAGCGGTAAAGGACGTCTATGTTGTGTGCCTCCTTGTCGATCTCATCAGGGTTGATGCGGGTGGATAACACCAGTGGAGCATCCATTAGACCCCCGCGTTTTGCAGGCAGAAAAGACCTGGAGAAGTTGATCAGCCCATCCACCAGAAGCATGACGCAATCCTCATCACCATCGCAATTACGCCGCTTAGCTGCATGGAAGAACGGATGAGCGTACCCAACGAACGCAGGAGTGTAACCAATTAGCCGCGAAAGTACACCTCCAGATGTGTGAGGAGCAAGCCCTACCATGAGTTGGCCTATCAGGTCGTCAGGGTTGCTGGCATTGTAGAACCTATCAAGGCCATATAGACCCTCCAGCATGTCGTCGATAAAGCCCGACACCTTTTGCAGATATACTCCGCCATTCTGTGATAAAATAATGTCTTGAACCTTCAGTTCCAGCACCTGTTCAGGGTCTGTTAGAGGTTTTCCAAGGTGGTCGTTGAGGTATCCAAGATCATGAGCCTTCTGCACAGATAGACCTATCTCGATGGGCTTGAAATGGGTCAGAGGCACATTTGTCAGGTCAAATCTCGTTGTGCCGTCCTTGAACACATACACTTCCCTTTTTGCCCTGAGAATCCCTTTTTCTATGGGTTCGGGGATCTTGGTTGCGGATATCATTCCCTTGACACCTTTGATCTTTGGAAGTGTGTTCATTCCCAATCGTTTCAAAGCGGTGTCAGTCATCTTCTTGAGGTTTACCTGATGCTTACCTACCATGGAATCTGGGATCGTCTCAGTTCCGCACTTGCATAGTACACCTGTTAATCGCTCCTTGCACTCTGGACAGGTACGCATCTGAACCTCGATCTTGACGCCTTGCTGTTTACTGGCCTCTTTGAGAAGCCTCTGCATACCTCCATACATCCCAAGCGGGAATAGTACATGAGGCGGCGGTTTCATCATCCTCTCCTTGGCCTTCTCTGGTCTGGCCATCCTCGCTCCGATCCGGGTGGGGGCCTTGGGCCTGATAGTTACACCAGCCATGCGAGAAATTGCCTCGTTGGAGTTGAGAGGATTGATCTCGGCCTCAGCCGGAAATCCATTTCTGGGTTCCAGGCTCTCGCCATCTACCTTCAAACCCAAAGACATGATGAAGGCAAGGGCATCTGATGAGACCACTATGAATTCACTATCAGAAACATTAGCCGTGAGCTTATCCATGGCTTTATTCGTGACCTTATCCGAAGCATTAGCCGATAGCTTATCCGTGGCATTACCCGAGGCATTATCCAATACATGCTCGACCCCAAGTACTTCCAGGGTCTCCTTGATCTCTGAATTGTTTCTGATGAAGAGCTTGCCTTCCTTGAAGCTACCACTTTCTTCCAGGGTCCTTGAAAGCAGCAGTATCTGCCTCTGCGGAAGATCGTGCCAGAAGAAGTTATGATCAGGATGGAGCGGGATATTGTTGTTTCGGGATAGATCAAAGGCTTCCTCCACCCCGGGATGATCAAGCTCTGACCCAGCAATGTTTCCAGAAGCGTTCTCGTACTCAAGGCGCCACCAATCCAGGTCAAAGGCTCCGGGAGGGAGAAGATGATTGTTCTCCACGAACTCGCCAAAGGGTATCAGCATCTCGCCTACATCCAGTATGGTCTCGACATTGGGCCGACAATCCAGCGCCTCCTTTGTGGTGTTGATGCGCCTTACAGAACCATTCTTCAGAGCGACAACAGGGCCCTCGATGGTGTCACAAGGTGTGACTGCACCTGCCTTGCCAGGCCGTTCTATCTTCATCTGAGTGCCTACAGCAATGAAATCATTAAGCAGTATCATGCTGGCCGGGCTCAACCCAACCGCCGCGAGGCCTGTAGCCCTGCTCCTGCCGTACCTGAGCCTGAAACCACCAGGCCTGCTTGGGTGGCATAGAACAGGTCTGCCTGCCAGTATATCTTTAATGTACTTGGTCTTGGGTTCAAGGGCAGTTACCTTCTCCTCGATTGGATTGCCATCGGCATCCAGTTTCTGTTCGGTCTTTTTCTTCCCGCCACCCTGAAGCTCGACAACCTCATCTATGAAGTCCCAGCTTGTAAGTTTCTGTTTATGGACATGCTTTTGAAGCTTCGGAGCCTTCAGGCTCATCCCTTCAGCAATGACCAGCATGGCACCGCCGCGGACACGGTTGCCCTCAACTCTGGGAAGGTCACGATTTCCAGACACCTCGAACTTCTCAGTGCCCTCTCCGTTGATGCACACAGGGCAATTTCCCAGTATGAGGTCCAGCTCAGCGGCGCTGGGTTTGTTCTGGAGGCCCCGATAAAGAGACATTTCCTCCTTGTATCGTTCTACTTCCTGATGTGTCGGAGTATACGCACCGATCCCCAACTTCTCCCTGAGGATGTCAGCTATCAACACGGTCATTGCCTGGCCGGTGCCTCCTGCCGACCGGATCGGGCCTGAGAACTGGATGTCTACGTAAGAATTCGCACCCTCTCCAATTACCTTGACTGCCGTTACACCCTCCAGCGGCGCCACAAGTATCCCTTCTGTTAGCACAGCCAGACCCACCCTCACACCTGCGTCCATTGCTTCTTGAGGTGTTTTCCAGCGTTCTTCGTGAGCAACATCAGTGGCTATCATGATGGATGCTGTTTCCCTGTCATACTCCTTGGTAAACTTTCTGATCCTGTCCTCTACTCCCTTGACATAGAGCAGGTTCTCAACCCGGGATGCAAGATCTCTAGCCCTGGGTATCTCCACCTTCAGAGAGGGGTCGAATCCCTTCTTTCTGGCAATTTCAGCCAGGTTGTAACATCGCTCAGCTTCCGAATCCAACCTTGCAAAGTATTCCTTCATGCCATCGCTGCATGCCACATCTGTAAAATCATCACTGTTTTCAACATTGCTCATAGTTCACTCGTCCTTGCTAATTTTAGATCCTGACAGCCAACACACACATTGGCCGATCTAGAGCGCGTACCCAAGCTGAAGCTTGAGGCTCACACCTATTACCAGGAGTTACAAAAGGTCTCTATACACCCGAGGAGCACCCATCCCTTTGCCTAAACCTACATGCCCGTAGGAAGATAAAAGCCTATCTATGCGTGCAAGAAACTTGCAATAATTACTTCATGAATGTCTTGTCAGCGATTATGCTCTCTGTAGGCGTGTGGAATATCTGGATCCTGTGCCTAACACGGTCCAAATTTCCAACCAGGAGGTAATCGCCCTGGGCTATGAGCTTGAAACAGCCCACTCCAGCGTTGTCCATCACAGTTATGGTCCAGTTCGTGGTTTGAGTTGTTGTGAACGTGAAGCAATCATCTTCAGAATTAGGAGTGAATTTTATCCTTTCAGAAGACCCGTCCAATTGCAGGAATATCCAGAGGTCATCCCATACGATTTCTGTGGAGGGCTGGGTGAACATGACCTTCTCGGTGGTGGAGTTCTCAGTTTCTGCTATCAGCTCCACAAACGGAGTGACTTTTCACGGTACAAACGTT
>JAUVCJ010000283.1 GCA_030595765.1 Thermoplasmatota archaeon
CTTGCCTACATGCTGGAGGCAATTTCCTCATGCATGACCCCTGTTGTGGGTCGAATAAATGGCCACGCTTTTGGAGGCGGATGCGGCCTTGTTGCAGCTTGTGACATAACCATATCATCCATGCGCTCCAAGTTCGCGTTCAGTGAGGTTAATCTTGGACTGGTCCCTGCAACCATATCACCATATGTGGTCAGGAGGCTTGGATACTCCAGAGCCAAGGAACTGTTCCTGACTGGGGAGGTATTTGACTCTGCCAAAGCCATGGATTTCGGCCTGGTTGATTATATCGTGGAGCCAGACCAGCTTGATGAGGCGGTTGCAAAGAAGACCGAACTCCTCAAGGCAAGCGGTCCAGCAGCCCTTGCCGAGGTCAAACTTCTTCTTCGAGGGCTGGAGTCCAAGGACAAGGATGATATTATAAGGGAGACCTCAGACATCATTGCTCGCCTACGCGCCTCACCTGAGGGCCAGGAGGGCATCGGAGCATTCCTTGAGAAAAGGAAACCTAAATGGAGGAAATCACAATGGCGATGTTCAACAAGATACTGATAGCCAACCGCGGCGAGATCGCGGTAAGGGTGATACGCGCCTGTCAGGAAATGGGAATATCTACTGTGGCTGTGTATTCTGAAGCTGATGTGGAGGCGATGCATGTAAAAGAGGCAGATGAAGCATTCCTTCTAGGTGACCCAAAGCCCTCTGAAAGCTACCTCAATATAGCGAAGATCATAGGAGTTGCCAAGGAAAGCGGCGCTCAAGCCATCCACCCAGGATACGGCTTTCTCTCAGAGAATGCGGATTTTGCTCAAGCCTGCATAGACGCTGGCATCGAATTCATTGGACCCAGCCCGAAGGTGATATCCCAGATGGGCTCCAAGATAGAGTCCAAGAAACTTATGGCTGATGCTGGGGTTCCTGTGATACCTGGCTATTTTGGGGACGACCAAGATGTTGATTCATTGGTCAGCCATGGCGAAAAGATCGGATACCCTTTGATGGTGAAGGCTAGTGCCGGAGGCGGTGGAAAAGGGATGCGCATCGTCAATGCTCAATCCGAGCTAAAGGATGCAATTGAGACCGCCCGTCGGGAAGCAGAGGCTTCTTTTGGAGACGGCAAGCTTCTGCTGGAGAGATACCTTTCTGAGCCCAGGCATATCGAGTTTCAGATATTGGGTGACAAGCACGGGAACATCATCCACCTCTTCGAAAGGGAGTGTTCCATACAGCGTAGGCACCAAAAGATCATCGAAGAAGCCCCATCACCTGTGCTGACTCCAGACCTGCGGGCAAAAATGGGTGCAACAGCGGTCAAGGCTGCCACGATCGTGGATTATTCCAGTGCTGGCACGGTCGAGTTCATGTACTCCAAAGGAGAATTTTTCTTCCTGGAGATGAACACCAGGCTCCAGGTGGAGCATCCGATAACAGAGTTCACAACCGGCATTGACCTTGTTCAGTGGCAATTGCGTATTGCTGCAGGTTCGAAACTGGAGATTAGCCAGGATGAGCTGACCCAGAGGGGCCATTCCATAGAATGCCGCATATACGCTGAAGATCCGAAAGTGGGTTTTTTGCCTTCCACAGGAGAGATGACCCAGTACAAGCCACCTGAAGGCATCAATATCAGACTGGATTCAGGCATTGAGGAAGGACAAGTTGTCAGTCCGCATTACGATCCCATGCTGGCCAAGCTCATTGTTTATGCCCAGACTAGGGATGATGCCATCCAAAAGATGCACTGGGCTCTATCTAACTTCGTGACTTTGGGGGTTACTACCAACATTGGTTTCCTAAGGCAGATAATTCAGGATGAGGACTTTAAGACCGGGGACATTACCACCCACTTTATTGAGAAGCATTTAAGCAAATTCCAACCCGAGGAGAGTTCGCTTCCACATGAGGCTTTGGTGGCTGTCGCTTTGGATGATGAGCTATTCTCCAAGATGCCCCAGGCCACAGTGTCAGAGGGGTCGGCAGGCGATGATCCACATTCACCCTGGAAGCAAGCTGGAAAATGGCGCATTGGAGGAGGTGAGCAGAATGGAGCATAAATACGAGCATGATGGGCATGTCCATATTGTGAGTGTGAAGCGGTCAGACGGTGATTACGTTGTAGAGGTCGATGGCAA
>JAUVCJ010000215.1 GCA_030595765.1 Thermoplasmatota archaeon
TCAGGTAGTTCTGAGCCATAAAAGAATTCTTCAATATTGTCTCTAAGATATTCAGTCTCATTAACAGGTAACCAGGCAAGCGCATGGTCTATTATCCAATCATGAGTGCTGTACTTTGGCTCTTGTGGCGAGTCTGAAGGACCTCCGTTGGACCAGGCCACCGTCGGGCCTGACAATAACAATAAAAAGGCAATTGAAAGAATGGCAAACAATCTCATTCTACTCATAAATCTCGCGAGCAATTGGATGTTATTATGTGTTTGCAAACATAGTAGTATTATTCGGAATCGTCATTGATCACGTTTATAATCCCGAACCGGTTGTAAACAGCTCTTCGCTCGAAGCATAGCTTCTCGCAGGTAGGGCCCACCATATCTTGACATATGCATAATCGCATAACGGGCCCGTCCCGAGTGAAAACTCCTGTTTTCACGAGGCAGGGCCCATCGAATTGAACCAATTGTAAAAAATGAGATGGGCCCGTCCAGATTTGAACTGGAGTCTATACCACCCCAAGGTACAAGGATGGACCAAGCTACCCTACGGGCCCATTTGTTTCACAAATGAGCCCTTACTCGGGACAAGCGGTGCTTGTCCCTCGCTACGAGCCCATTCGCTTGAACCAAGGGCCCTTGCTCGAGAATTGGCAGGCCAATTCCCTCACTACGAGCCCTCCAGATCATCTGAAGAGCCCTTGCTCGGGACAAGAGCACTTGTCCCTCACTATGGCCCCATGGTGAACGTCGGAGCCTAAAATACAGCAAACTATGCTGTAAGGTAAAGGCCACGATTGGGTTAATGAGTAGTCTAACTGTATGGAAGCACATCATCGATGAGGTTGATGTGTGCTACTAGCATCCTGCGGCAACAGTATCTGCTCAGGCCAAGGTCGTCAAGCACTTTCTGGGGGTCTTCCCCTGCATTGGAGCGCTCAGCGAAATCCTCGTAATAAGCACCTACCGCTTTTCCGCAAGTGAAACATCTAACTGGTATTATCATGAGCTCACCTGTAAGACTTCTGGCGCTTGGCTCTAGCACCCCTTCCCAGCGGGTGTTTCGCCTCTTTACGCCTGGGATCGTTGACCAATAGACTACGGTCATACTCCCTGTAGATCTCCTCGAGCTTGCCATCGTTTTTGAACTCCACCAGACCACGTGCAATAGCGGTCCTGATGGCCTCGGACTGACCCATGAATCCGCCGCCGTTAACAACCACGTCAATATCTACTTTCTTTACGTAGGCGTCGCCGGCCAGTGCTAGTGCTTCCATTATCTTCAATCTTGCAATCTCGGGCCGGTAGATGGCCAAAGGTGTATGGTTGATCCTGATCCTTCCCTTTCCCTTACGGATGTTGGCTCTTGCAATTGCCGTCTTTCGCTTTCCACTGGTATTGACTACCTTTTCCTGTTTCATACATCCACCCCGAATTTGGCTCCGAGCATCTTTGAGACCTCGCCAAGTTCCAAGAACTTAATAGCCTCCAGATTCTGCGCTGATTCGATGGTCTCGAATTTCTCTTTTTTTAAATTGTATGGGACGCCTATGTGAACTGTAAGGCGCTTGTAAGCATCTTTACCCTTGGATTTTTTGATGCCAAGCATTCCCTTTACGGTTCTTTTTAACATGCGGTCAGGCATCCTTGGGTAGTTAGGACCCTTTCTGACACTTCCTACAGTGCGCTTGAAATTATAGCGCCGGAGGATGTCGGCTCTGCTACCAGTGATTATCGCCTTCTCTGCATTGACGATGTCGATATCCTCTCCGGCAAGCAGCCTCTGAGCGACCATGCTAGAAAGTCTGCCCAGGATATGCTTTTCAGCGTTGATTACTGCCATCTCACTTTCCTCCTACTTCATTATTCTGATGCCCGTTCCTTTTGGGTTGGATTTTGCCAACTCCAGCAGGGTCATGGCTTTACATTTGCCTTCTTTAAGCTTCTCAAGGGATGACGTGGAAAATTGAAAGGCTCCAACTGTGAGTTTGCCAACTTTCAACTCGCCATGGCCCAACAATTTGCCAGGGATAAGAATAGTCTCTCCTTCGCTGGCATACTTTGTCAGCTTTGAGACATTAACCCTTGGCATTGTCCTTGTGGGTTTTTCCAGCCTTTTGGCTACGTCTTTCCAGATTGGAGCCTCGTTCTTGTACGAGAGCTCCTTTAGGCTTCCGATGATGTCTAGCAAATTGGGGTTGGTTTTCACCATTTATATCCCTCTGAATGGCCCAAAACGGCAGAACCGGGGGCGGGCGGATTTGCGTAAATACCCAATGCATTTATAAACCTTTGGATAAGCCACATATATGCATTCTTGCCCCGATAAATGACAGGTATAAGCTCATGTTTTGAAAAACCGTTTAAAATCATGCACCGATACGGACGTATAAGCTTAATTGCGAGCCGTCAGGTAGAATTTTGCTAATGGAGGGGCTGGCATTGAAATTCCCTGAGGTTTGAAAGAAATCCATAACATCGATGGTCCTTTCCCTGTAGCCGGATGCGTTTTCCTGAACTAGCACGATGTCTACTTTGTCAAAATCCTCATAGAATCGTTGTGCAGGATAAAATGTGTGTGACATCAGAGTTAGAGGCAGCCCCTTTTCAAGCACGATGAACTCCAAATTTTTAGCATTCACCTGCGAATCCGCGAGAATACCGAGAGTGTAGGTCTCACTCAGATTGCTAGTAGCACCTAATGTGATGGCATCATTGAGGATCTGCTCCATTCTCCAATCCTCTGCTCTGGGGCCGATACGATATTGAACCCTTCCTAGGGGCTCGTTGCCTACTAGCAACACACCACCAGTATCTATGTTTGGAACAATGTCGGATTGCCAGCAATGTATTCCAAATTGGGCAAACCCCAGCAGAAGCACAAGTGAGAACGCCATCAATTTCTTTGGGTTTCCCTTTCTAAAACCTATGAACGCACCTATCGCAAGAGCGAGCGCAGGCAAATAGGGAACAATGTATCTACTGTTCTTTGTGATCGTCAGGGTGAAAAAGGCGTAAGGAACAACCACCCAAAGAGTCAGGAGCACAAGGTGATGCTTATCCAATTTAAGCGCTTTGAAAAGGGAGGTCATCTGGAAATTCTTTACATTGCCCAACCCAGCAAGCAAAGTGTTTCTGTAGGTGAATACAAGCACGGCCAGGATTATGAACAGGAGAAACCCGAACATCATTACTTGTTGGTTGAACAGATTGACTGCGTAGTAGGTCAAAGATGCAGGGTCAAATACACTATATGATGGAGCCTGTAGGTCTGCCAAGGTCTTCCCTTTTGGAGCCACTGCTGCAATTGTGAAAGGGACGACCTTGACGGCATTAGGGAGGTACCACCAGGCACATACCGGTATAGCCACAAGAGCCGCCATAAATAGGTTTGTAAGAGGTGTCTTTATTGATGGATCGCCTTCCATTTTCTTTTTCAATCTCAACTCTGCAATGGTTGCAGTTGAAATGAGCCACAATGTTATAGTTAGAGCGGCACCGCAAACCAGGCATATAGCAAGTTCTTTAATTCCAATTCTGGGGTCGAAATCCCAGTAGCTTCTTGCAGCAGACCATACTCCAAATCCAAGGGTCAGTCCAATGCCAGTCACTACGCATAACCAAAGTAAGCGTGCCCTGAAGAACCTAAATATTGTTTTAATCCTATCCAAGGTTACGATATCACCTTGCCAAAGCACCAGAAGCATCGGCCCCAATAAGAACAGGGGGTAGAACACTTTAATAAGGAATCCCAGACCCAGGGAAATCCCAAAGATAAGGGACCACCTCCGGTCCTTGAAATAATGGCTTCTTATCAGGCAATACAGGCTGAAGGAGGTCATGGCCAATAGCGGGTAGTCAGCTAGGTATGTCCTGCTTAGACCGCTGACCATGGGAAACGTGACTGTCAGGATGGCAG
>JAUVCJ010000092.1 GCA_030595765.1 Thermoplasmatota archaeon
ACATCGATGCCAGACCGAGCAATGGCCTCTCTGAGCATCATGCCCATTCCACCACAGCATGGAACTTCCATTCTCACCCATCTTACCTCAGTGACTCCGCCTTCTCTGAAGATACCTGCGAGTTTCTCAACATAGCCAGAGGTATCATCGAGCTTGGGGCAGGCCATAATGGTCTTGTAGCCAGTCATGAAATTATCATGGGTGTTGGGATCCACCAGAGGGACACAAGATGAGATAAGGGCCAGCTTGGCTCCCTTGAAATAGGGCGCACTGGGGTTGACAAGCCTGAGTTGGACAGGCCAATTGCTCAGCTGGGAGCTACGAGTGGTATTGGGTGCAGCGATCTTATCTGGCTCAACTGCGGTGTTGGGCAGGGGGTCAAGCTCACGAGCGACATTGGAGGGGCAACCGCATGCTAGAGGTTCAGGCTCAACCATGCTCGCCAGATGCTTCCTAACCTCTTCCTCATCGAATTCAGGAGCCTCGCGCTCAATGATCTTAAGTGCACCAGTGGGGCAATCGCCCATGCATGCTCCAAGGCCATCACAAAGGCTGTCCCGGACAACCGTGGCTTTCCCATCGATAATCTCCAGAGCGCCTTCTGCGCACGAGACTATGCAGTTTCCGCATCCGTTACACAATGCCTCATCTATCTGGATGATCTTTCGTATTGCCATGCTCTCACCTCAATCAAGAAAGAAAGGCAGCCATGTCCTGCTCTGGTGTGGTTATGGGCTGGAGGTTGTATTTATCCTGAAGGACTTTCAGCACATTGGGTGTTATGAATGCCGGTGGGGTTGGGCCGATCCGGATGTTCTTGATCCCAAGGTCAAGTAGTGTCAGAAGGATCGCGACCGCTTTCTGCTCGAACCATGAGAGGTTTAACGAGATTGGAAGGGAATTCACATCGGTCTCGAATGCTTCAGCCAGTGCGACAGCCACCTGAATTGCTGAATATGCGTTGTTGCACTGCCCCATGTCAAGCAACCTTGGAATACCGTCGATATCTCCAAAATCAATGTCGTTGAAGCGGTACTTGGCGCAACCCAAGGTCATGATAACGCAATCATCAGGAACAAGTTCTGCAAAGTCGCGATAGTAATTCCTGCCTGGTTTTGCACCATCACAGCCGCCTACCAGGAAGAAATGCCTGATCTTGCCTGCCTTAACAGCGGCGATTATCTTATCAGCAAGACCCAGGACTGCCTTGTGATGGAAACCGGTGGTAAGCTGGGGCCTAGTTCTTGCAGGTAGGCTTCCAAGCTCTTTTGCTTTCTCTATCAACACTGAAAAGTCTTTTGCATCCGGCAGATGTGTGACACCCTCTACTCTGGCGATGCCAGTGGTAAAAAGGCGATCCCTGTAGGAATCCTTGGGAAGGAGAACGCAGTTGGTAGTTGCCAATATGGCTCCGCCAAATTCCGGGAACTCGGTCTTCTGGAGCTGCCAGGCGCCTCCATAATTACCTTTCAGATGAGAGTATTTTCTGAGTTTGGGGTAACCATGAGCTGGAAGCATCTCACCATGAGTGTAGATGTTGATGCCAGTCCCTTCGGTCTGCTTCAGCAACTCCTCCAGGTCTAGCAGGTCGTGGCCTGTTATCAGTATTCCAGGGCCTTCAACTGTGCCGCCCTGCACTGGAGTTGGAGTTGGGTCGCCAAAGAACGTTGTATTGGCCCTATCCAGCATTTCCATGGTGCGCAGGTTCATCCTGCCTGCGCGCAGTACAAGGTCGATATGATCCTGTAGATCAAAATCAGTGTTAGTGAGAGTCTTGAAAAGCGCCTCATGCATAAAGGCATCCACTTCCTCGTCCCGCTCCCCTAGAACCCTGGCATGGTAGGCGTATGCCGCAATTCCCTTGAGCCCGAATATCAGGATGTCCTGAAGGCTTGCGATGTCCTCGTTCTTGCCGCAGACCCCGACTTTCGTGCATCCGGTTCCCTTTGCCGCCTGTTCACATTGATAGCAGAACATGATTTCACTCCGTATATGGTATCGTGGGAACTCGGCTATTATATATCAATGCTTTGACTATAACATATAGACTAAAAATGCGAAATACTTATATTCTATCTGCTAATTACCTTTGAATTATGTCCGCCCATGGTGCTCTATTACTCAAAGTTACCCAAAGAGCAAAAATGCCTAGAGACACGGCAGGGACACAATTCATGGGATTGGAGGGATGGAGTTGAATCTTGATGCTAAGGACAGGTTAATTATTTCTATGTTCTCTAAGGACCCAGACATCTCACAAGAAGAGGTTGGTAGAGCATTGGGGATATCCCAGCCAAGCGTTGCGGTACGCATCCGTAAGCTCAAAACTATGGGGGCGCTACATACTCAGACAGGCATAAATCCCATCAAAATGGGACTACACATGGCCAAAGTAGACATATCCACCAACGATACGAACGAGCTTCTGGACATGTTCCAGGGTTGCCCGTATTTCATGAACGGCTACATTGTATCAGGCAGGCATAACCTTTGTCTGTTTTTCCTCAGCGAGAACATATCCACCCTGGAATCCATAATCAACGGCCACATCAGGCCAAATCCCAACGTGAGAGAGGTGGATTTCAACATCATCATCAACTCTGCCAAGCCTGTGGTCACTCCTGTGGAGCTTACCCCGACAAAGAGCGAACAGCCACCATGTGGTGTTCTTCATGAGTGCGGAGAATGCGAGGCATTTGAAACAAAAAGATGCATGGGATGCCCGGTGACTGGCCATTATCAGGGCTGGTTCTTTTAGAGCTGTTTTAGGAACTGTATTAAAATCATTATTATAGGTTATTGTCTATTTTAGAGCTGTATTAGAAGCTGTATTAGAATCAATATTAGAGGTTAGAAGCTCTTTTAGGAGTTGAATTATAATCAATATTAGAAGTTATATGCTCTTTTGGGGGGGTGACGAGGAAATAGACTTTTTTACTATACTATAGCTAGCAAAGCTAGCTTAATCCCTAATGCACCGCCCATTTTATATACGCGCGTGAGAATGCTCTCGCCGCTCATGGAGGCTTGATATGGGACAAACAATGATCGAAAAGATAATTGGAGCTCACACTTCTGAAAGCGTACACCCAGGAAAAACTGTCTGGATGGAGATAGATGTCCGTTCTGCTAGGGATTTTGGCGGAGCGAACGTGGTCAAGAACTTCCAGACCCACTATCCAGGCGAGATTGTTGATGATGTGAAAAAGACATTCTTCACCTTCGATTGCGTGGTTCCAGCCAATACGATCCCCTATGCCAGCAACCAACAGACCTGCAGGGACTTTGCAAAGGATCAGGGCATAAAACTTTATGATGTGGATGCTGGCATCGGCTCCCACGTGGACATAGAGGAAGGACTAGCACTCCCTGGCGGAGTGATCGTCGGAACTGATAGCCATCTGAACATCATGGGAGCAGTAGGCGCTTTCGGCCAGGGCATGGGCGACCAGGACATTGCTTTTGCATTCAAGGCTGGTAAGACCTGGTTCGAGGTTCCTCCCACAATGAAGGTCACGATCAAGGGCGATCTCCCAGAGAATTGCACTGCCAAAGACCTGACACTGGAAGTCGTCAGGGTACTGGGCTCAAAAGGTGCTCTTGGACGCGCTGTTGAATTTTATGGGGATGCCATCGATAAATTGAGCCTCCCAGGCCGAATAACCCTGGCAAGCATGGCTACTGAAATGGGAGCCATCACCGGACTTCTCCCTCCGAATCAGGAGGTCATCGATTACTGCACCCAGAGGGCTGATGGAAGATCAGTTAGACCATACTACGCCGATGAGGATGCAAACTACGTCAAGGAACTTACCATCGATATCAGCGAGCTGACACCAAGGATCGCAAGCCCTCCAAAACCAGATAATGTAAGCCCGGTATCTGACCTAGCGAACCAGACCATTGATGGCGTATTCATTGGTTCCTGCACTAATGGTTCCTACAAGGATATCAGCGAAGTTGCTAAATTCGTCAAGGGGAAGAAGGTATTCCCTGGAGTGATGGCAAAAGTGGTGCCAGCAACAAGGGAGATATATGGCAAGCTCCTGGGTGAAGGGCACATCCAGACACTTTATGATTCTGGATTCATTGTATCAAACCCAGGATGTGGAGGGTGTGCCAGCGGCCAGATAGGAATGACAGGAAAGGGAGAGGTCCAGGTCAGCACCAGCAACAGGAACTTTACAGGTAAACAGGGTGCAGGGGACACATATCTAGCTAGCCCCATGACTGCTGCAGCCAGCGCAATTCTTGGCCGCATCGGCACTGCTTCGGAGGTGGTATAAGTGCCAAGTACAAAGTTCAAGGGTAGAGCATGGGTTATTCTGGACGAACAGGGAGAGATCATAGACGACATCGATACAGACATGATATTCCACAACAGTTACCTTGCAATAACCGAGATAGAAAAGATGGGCCAGTACACCTTCGACAATCTAGAAGGTTACAAGGACTTTGCTCAGAAGGCAAAACCTGGCGACCTGGTCTTTGTTGGTGCCAACTTCGGCTCAGGCTCCTCAAGACAGCAGGCAGTTGGCTGCTTCCGTAGCCTTGGAGTTTCCTGCATAGTCGCCAATTCATATGGCGCGATCTACAAGCGTAATGCAATAAATTCTGGCTTCCCAATCCTGACCATAAAGGATATCAATTTCACAGACCCGAATGAGCCTGGGATGATAAAGAGCGGCGATGAGCTGGAGATAGACCTGGAGAAGGCAACTATCCATCGAGATGGTCTGCAAGTTGGGACACTGGAGCCATTCTCCAAGGTCCAGAAGGACATCTACATGGCTGGAGACATTTTTGAGTATGCCAAGGAACTATAGAACGAATGGTGAAGAACAAGATAGATTGATTGGTAGAAAGATTGATAGATCAACCGAAAAATTCAGTTTAATAGAAAAATTGGAGGGAAAAAAATGGTAACCATGGAGTATATCAAGGAAACATTTCCAGAAATTGGGTTAATAGAGAACAAAGAGCTGGCTGAAGGGGTAGCAACAGCATGGAAGAGGGTCATGGATCAGGGAGGCTGGGAGACCTTGGATGGAATTCCATTCACCCTGCTAATCGATAACCCAGAGGCAACCCTTGTCCAGCACACCCGGATGGTCACAAAGATGGCGATCGCTGTTGCCAAAGAGCGCAACGACCTGGACATGGACCTGGTAGTGTCAGGTGGATTGCTTCACGATGTTGGAAAACTGCTGGAGTATGACAGGGTCGACGGAAAAGTAGTTAAAAGCGAGTTCGGAAAGCTGCTCAGGCACCCTGTATCTGGAGCCGGTCTAGCACTCGAGCTGGGCTTGCCTGCAAAGCTGGCTCACATCATCGCTGCCCACTCCAAAGAGGGTGAGATGGTAAAGCGTATCCCTGAAGCTATACTCCTGAACCACTGCGATTTCATAGATTTCGAGATCGCCAAGACGAAATAAGAATACTTAGACCATGCAATAGTATCACAGTTTGCATTAGGAATAAGACCAGAAGAATTTAATAGAGCTAATGAGAACCTAATCTGCGGAGTTGAGCGAATGAGTCAAACTGCCGAAGCCGGAAGGAAGGGAAAAGGAGTACGCTCTGATTGCTGGGTAGGCATTGAGCTAACTGATTCTGGAGGACTTGATCTAAATATCCAGAGCAAGGTCATGGGGATGTACGGCGAAAGCATACATACCCTTGTCAAAGAGGTGTTTGTAGCCCTGGGCATCGCCAATGTCAGGCTGGAGATGGTTGATGTCGGAGCATTGCCTATGGTCATTGCAGCCCGCATAGAGGCCGCCATCAAGAGGGCAGATCCAGGGATCAAAGCTGAATTTCTCCCGGATATGAGAGCACATTGCAATTACTTGAGCCAGAAGGAGCGATTTAGACGGTCGAGGCTTTACCTTCCTGGGAACCAACCCCAGCTATTCATAAACGCCGGCCTGCACCGTCCTGATGCAATAATACTTGACCTGGAAGACTCTGTCTCTCCTTTGGAAAAAGACACTGCTAGATTCGTTGTGCGTAATGCTCTAAGGACCATCGACTTCAAAGGTGCCGAGAGAATGGTAAGGATCAACCAGCTACCAATGGGGTTGGAAGATCTGAATCATCTGGTCCCTCACAACGTACATCTCCTGCTGATACCTAAGTGTGAGAACGCTGACCAGGTAATAGCAATTGACAAGAGAGTTCAAGAGATATCCAGTAACTGCGGCAGAACCGAGCCAGTATTCCTGATGCCAATAATCGAGAGCGCAATGGGCGTAATAAATTCCTACGACATTGCAAAGGCATCTCCTAACGTAGTTGCATTGGCCATGGGCCTGGAGGATTATACAGCCGACATCGGGACACAGAGGACCAAAGACGGAAGGGAAAGCTTCTGGGCCAGGTGCCAGGTGGTCAACTCTGCAAGAGCTGCAAAGGTTCAGCCCATTGACACTGTATTTTCCGATGTTGGCGATGAAGAAGGACTTATGGCTAGCGTTCTTGAGGCAAAGGCCTTAGGCTTTGATGGCAAGGGTTGCATACATCCGAGGCAGATCAAGGTGGTTCACAAGGGCTTTGCTCCGGACAAGTTAGAACTAGAAGCTGCAGAAAAGATCGTGAAAGCCTATGAAGAAGCAGAGGCAAAAGGGCTTGGCGTGGCCTCGCTGGGGTCGAAGATGATAGATGCCCCGGTTGTAAAACGGGCCCAGAAAACTGTCCAGCTTGCCATAAATATGGGACTTATTCAGGGTGTATTGCCAGGCCAGGGCAATAATCCTAATCCAGATGAAAGGGGGAATGGGCAATGAGTGAGGAGCAGAACCAAAAGGAAGGCGCAAGTGAAGGCAATTTGCATGAGGCGAATGCAGGCGCAAGCCAGAAGCTTGAGATGAACGCCGCAGGAAGAATGGTGCCCACCTGGGTCAATGGCAAGGAGAAAATCCCATTCAAGGGTGTAAACAAGCACAGGCCTAGCGGAAAGAAGGCAGCAACTGCCATACACACCTCCATTGATTATCCAGCCGATGGCAACAAGGTTGTAAAAAGCCTTGAAGAAGCACTCAAACTCTGCGGACTTAAAGATGGCATGACCATATCCACCCATCATCACTTTCGCAATGGAGATCTGATCTCAAATATGGTCTTCGATATTGCTGCCAAGATGGGAATAAAGAATCTCCTCTGGTTCCCCAGCGCATCATTTCCATGCCATGAGCCACAGATCCAGCACATGTTAGATGGAGTCATTCATCACATCGAGGGAAGCATGAACGGCCCTCTTGGAGATTTCGCAAGTAAAGGTAAGATGACTAAGGGACTTGCAGTACTTAGATCCCACGGAGGCAGGTATAGGGCCATCCAAGATGGAGACATACACATTGACATCGCAGTGCTAGCAGCTCCAACAGCGGATGAGTTCGGAAACGGCAACGGCCTAAATGGTCCCTCGGCATGTGGACCTCTAGCTTATGCAAAAGCCGACACGATCTGGGCAGACAAGGTCATCGTGGTCACAGATAATCTTATTCCATTCCCTTGCCAACCACTAGACATCATTGGTAACTTTGTGGACTTTGTTGTGCAGATGGACAAAATTGGAGATCCTGAAAAAATAGTATCAGGAACCACAAACGTCACCAAAAGTCCAGACAGGCTTCTCATTGCCGAGTACTGCGCCAAGTTCCTTGAAGGTGCTGGGCTCCTTCACGATCATTTCAACTTCCAAGCCGGAGCTGGCGGCACATCCCTGGCATTTGTCAAGTATCTCATGGACATCATGAAGGCAAGGAACATCAGGGCAGGAGCCATTGTGGGTGGGGTAACTGAGCACATGGTCAAAATATTGGAGGATGGGATGGCTGACTTCATTCTTGATGGTCAGAGCTTCGACCTGGAAGCGGTTAGAAGCATGAGGGAAAATCCCAGACACATCGCCGCGAATCTTCTGACCTGTTACGACTTTCACTCCAAAGGGAACACCACCACTTTGATGGATGCAATAGTTCTCGGAGCCACCGAGGTGGATCTTAACTTCAACGCCAATGTTGTCACACATTCAGATGGCAGAATGCTTCATGGCATTGGAGGATGGCAGAACTGTCTCTATGCAAAATGCACAATACTGGCTGTACCTTCAGTAAGGGATCGTATGCCAGTGATCAGGGACGAGGTAACAACCCTGGTGGGCCCAGGCGAGCTTGTGGACGTTATCATTACCGAAAGAGGTATAGCCATCAACCCCCTGAGAAAGGATCTTTTAGAGGCTACAAAGAACTCTTCACTTCCTATCAGAACCATTCAGGAGATAATGGACGAGGTTCATGAATTGGTAGGCGGTGCCCCTGAAAAACCAAAACTTGGCAACAAAGTGATAGGTGTTGTCGAGTGGGTTGACGGAACTATTCTGGACTCCATCTGGGAGGTTCCTGAATAAACCCGATGAAAGCCAATAGGCCTAGACAAACTCGCAAATATTACTCTATTAGAACAATGACCAGAACTGTAGGCAATCATAGGATCATAGGAAAAATTAACTCATTGGAGGAAATAAAAATGGGAAAAACATTCGTTGAGAAAGTGCTAGCAAAGAACGCTGGATTGACAGATGAGGGTG
>JAUVCJ010000229.1 GCA_030595765.1 Thermoplasmatota archaeon
ACGGAGGACCCCTTCCAGCTGCCAGGGCTGGGTTGAGCACGAAGGATAATAGAGCGTCCATGAAAGGTTTATCTTGATAATGGTCTCGATGTCGATAGGCAGATGCGACCTGTAGGAAGCCAAGTTCATCAATCTCTCGTAATCGTCAAGCACGGTGGAAGGAGTGCTCTTCACAACTGTGACCTGGGACATCGGTACCCAGATGGAACCTTGCCGATTATTAGTCTTTCCCCTGTTCAGTTATTAATAATTTGAATATCCATACGGGTACGCTTCAAGCATCCATGCAGATAATGCCTGACCAGCAAAGCTTATATGCAAAAATTAGGTGTCAGTTACCTGCCCAGAGGTAAGAATTATGGGAAAAAGCCAGCCGATCAAAGCCAGAATGCTTGTTTTGATGACACTTGTCTTTCTAATAGCATCTACCATTGTTCCTGTGTTCTCAACTGCTGGGTCTAACCAATACACCAACGGGACCCGCGCAGCGCCTGACATACAGATCATTGCTCCTCAGGGGCTGACAGGCCTGCCCACAGAGGCACTGGAATACACCTTCAAGGTCATCAACAACGTCAGCATGGCCGATTCCTTAAGCTTCTCGACACGATCCGAGAACGGCTGGGACAGCTTCGTATCATTTCCAGTATCACCAGCACAGTTTCAGGCAGGCCAATCAATGAACGTTACTGTTATGGTCGTAATTCCTGCTGGCGCCAATGCAAGCCTGATGGATAGGCTGAATCTCACAGTTGGGTCCAGCAACAGCGAGGGAACTGTAACAAATCATACAACTACCACAGTTGAGGCCGGTTACGTAGTTGACCTGGAGGTAGTTGGTGGGGTGGATAAAGTTGCAAACAGGCTTGTGGGGCAAGGGTCTCCAGCAATTTTTACATTAGATGTCATAAACTTCGGGAACCAACTGGTCAACCTGGACCTTAAGACCCTAGGTTCCAACAACAACTGGAGCATAAGCCAGGCCAGCGCACAGGTAAGCGTGCAGAGAACATCAACGGGCTCAGAGCCATCATCAACCCAGGTCATCATCGATCTAGGTGCACCATTGGCGGCAACACCAGGGGAGATGGCCTACATTTTGGTCTGGCTGGAGAGGCCTGCTGATAGCTATTATTCATGGGAACATGGCGTTGAGAACCTTACATTGAATGGTGTGTTTAACGCCAGCTTCGACTCCAGTATAGAGATAGGGAACGGGCTGAACGCAATTCGATCCATGTCACACCTTAACACCACATGGCCCCTGACCATCTTGAACAGCGCTCAAGTGGATCTGGACTATGTTCTACATCTTGAGGCTAGCAACACCCTCAACATCACCCTGAACGGGGTCAGGACCAAAAATGCGATGGGGAGAATACTCCCAAGCTCCAGCCAGGTCGTGGAACTGCAGGTGGAGAGGCCAGGCCAGGAGTTTAGAGCTGGAAACTATTCGATCAAGGTGTGGATCAATCATACTCTCACAGGCGAATCGCTGGCTCAGATGGAGCTTTCTTTCATTGTGCGCCCTCAGATCAATATCACCCAGTTCACGATAGCTCCTGAGCATCCAGGGGCTGGCCAGGAAATTACTGTTGAGGTCACACTTGAGAACACAGAACTTCTAGAGGCCAGGAACCTGACGATCCTATACTTTGAGAACGGGAACGAGGTTACTGCTCATGACATATCACTCATTCCATCTGGCTCAAGCCACACAGACCAGCATTCATGGACTCCATCAGAGCAGGGAGATGTCGAGGTCTCCATCCAGGTCAGAATGGAGGGAACGGATAACTATGGTGAGCTCGGAGACATGAACATTTTGGGAGAAAGGTCTCTGACACTGAGCTCAGCTGATGATTGGACTCCCTGGATCTTCGCTGGTTATATTGTGCTCATCATCATCCTTTTGTTCGCAGTCACATCCGCCTATATGAATAAACGTAAAGATAGGGTTGGACAAATTGATGAAGACAAAGACATAGAGAACTTCATCAACAGCTCTGGCCATCACGGCACCGGATCCCACGACAGCCTAGAACCTCCCAAGCCCATGGATGGAGACGGAAAATCCCAAACTCATCTGCACGAGGACGACTTCAAGGCTGTTCCACTGGACATTGAGATCGAGCCGCCAAAGGACCCGTTCGCAGAAGCAATGAGCTCGATGGACATAGAACCCCCAGAGGACCTTGAGGCACCAAACCCCTTCGAGGAGTTGCCACCGCCGCCGCCAAAATCCTTCGAGGAGTTGACACCCACACCAAAACCCACCAGCCACATAGCAGTTGCATCGAGCCCGGAGTGGGAAAAGGCCAGAGATGTTCTTGACCAAAAAGAGAGGGAGCTTGCCAAGGTCAGGGGTAAAGGTGTGAACATAGATAGCATGAACGACCTCATGGGAAAGGCAAGAAGCTCACTGGAACGGGGGGATCTGGACAGGGTCAACAACTACCTGCACTACGTTCAAGAAAGGCTTTCCACCACCATCACCCGCCATGACCAGGCGAAACTCACCATCAAGAATGCCAATGAAGCTGTTTTAAAAGTGAAAGGGAATGTTGATACCTCCATCGTGCAGAACTTCATGCTTAGAGCCGACACACTGTTCAAGAAGGGAGAATACAGAGAGGCTCAAAGCTATGCCCGAAAGGCTCTGGAAAGGGCAAAGAAGATTCAGAAAGGCAATAACGGCAACAAGAAAAAACGACTCTGACAGAAATGGCTCGATTGGATTTGGATGGTGTAGTCACACAGGCTGACGTGGATTTGAGCCTCAGAAAAGGAAGTCAAGAGCATTAATTCAAAAAAAAACTACCACTAAGAACTTATGCCATTCCCATTTGTTCCCATACTGGCCTGTGGTGTCCCGAGATTGGTTTGTGGTTTTCCTAGATTGGTCTGTGTCTTTCCCAGGTTTGATCTAGGATTATTGAGCAGAAGCAGGAAACCCTTGCAAAATACTGAGCACTGGCTTTTGGTGCATATCTGACACTGATCATGCTCGCATACATTGGAGGTTACAAGAAATCCTCTACATAGAGCACCCATCTTGTCAAGGATCATAAAATCTCTAGAAGCAATCTGCATCGAAGTTATTTTGTACGGCATACTATAAAAAGAGATAGTAAAATCCGTTACACCTTGAAATTGAAATATGGATGCTACAAACAAAGGGATTCGGCAGCAAACCATTTTATCCAGGCTCTGCATTGGCGCATTGGGGAGGAAAAAAATGATCAAAACTCCAGTCATAATAGTCAACCTCAAGACCTATCAGCAGGGTTTTGGAAAAAAAGCCCTAGAACTCTGCCGGATCCTAGAAACGGTCGCATCTGAGACCAATGCATCCATTGCAATTGCAGCCTCGTCCTTGGACATACACTTTCTTAAATTCAACTGTTCTCTGCCCATATTCTGCCAGCATGTAGACCCTGCAGGGTTCGGTGGATACACAGGCCAGATAACCCCTGAGAACGCAAAGGAGGCAGGAGCCATTGGCACACTCATCAATCATTCAGAGCG
>JAUVCJ010000103.1 GCA_030595765.1 Thermoplasmatota archaeon
CAAGCGCTTCCACCAGGCGTATGGTTGCTTCGGCAGTCCCGCCGGTTGCAAGCAGGTCATCGATAACAAGAACGCGGTGGCCTGGTTTTATTGCATCCTTATGGATCTCAAATGTTGCTGAGCCGTACTCCAGGTCGTAGCTCACTTTAATTGTGTCCGCAGGCAGTTTTCCTTCTTTTCTGATTAGTATAAATGGAAGTTTCATTCTCAAAGCCATTGGAGCTCCAAAAAGAAAACCTCGGCTTTCCATGCCGGCGATGGCATCGATCTGCAATCCCTCGCATCTTTTCTCAAACTCGTCCAGCACCTGGTTGAAGGCTTCTGGGTCCAGTAGTATTGGAGTTATGTCCTTGAAAATTATTCCTTTTATCGGAAAGTCTGGCACATCTCGGATGCACTGCATTACTCTGTCCATGATACTGCAACCCACTGGGGGTATTTATGAAATCCGGTTCATGCTCTGGATATATCTTGCTCTAGGCCTATCTATTGGGCTATCTTTAGGGCTATTTTTAGGCTATCTCAAAGACTATTCTCTTGTAGTATCTCTAAAGCTATCTCTGAAGCGAAACGTTAAGATACTTCGATCTCGAGCTCTACCTCGTCCTCATCCGACAGGTTCAAAGCAGTGCGCAGGTGTTTGGCGGAAATGACCTCCAGGGTGTCGTCATAATGGCTTCGTCGTGGGAACACAAGAAAGCATTCCACATCTTTGATCCGAGCCGGAAAACATTTCACAGAGCCAAATGTTCTGTGTCCCATTGAAAATCCCTCGATGTCTATGCCCTCGGACGATCTGAGCTTGGATATCAGGCCAGTATGGCTTGGGAGGAGCCGTATGTTTAGGGTGCCACTATATGGCATGATACCCAGCTTTTTTCTGAATTGCTTGGAGTAGCCTTCTTGATTGAGATAATATCTCCCCTCTCCCAATCCACCTATCACCATGCCTCTGGCAAGAACCTTCACATTCTCTTCGAATACAACTTTGTAATCCTGATATTCCATCCATAGTACGCTTTGACCTTTTTGGGTTACAAGGAGCATCTGGTTGCGAGTACCAAGCATTCTTTCCAATAGACCTAACGAGAACAGCTCAAGGATGTGTTTGGAAGCAGTTTGCTGACTTATGCCAAGCTCTCTACCCAGCTCCTCAGACTTGATAGGGATGGACATTTTAAGCCCTCCGCGTTTAGCCAACGCCTTGAGGGTGTGCAGAAGCCGAGGGCTTATCCTTTCAGGAATGGGCGTTGGCATACTAGTTCTCCTTGCCGGCTATATGCCAATTTATCAGTTCTTGCAGACCCGTTTTGATCTCTATAAGGGTCTCGAATCCCAATATCCTTGTGACTTTTTCAATTGAGGCAAATGACTCCCGAACCTCTCCACCTCTGGCCAAACCATGGGATACCTCTATCTCTGGAGCAATTCTCTCTACAAGGAGGTCTGCCAATTCATTAATTGTGATTTGATTACCTCTTGCTATGTTGAACACTTTGCCAGGCGCTTCTGGATGAATCGAAGCCCGGATGTTGGCAGCCACCACATCGGCAACATGTATGAAATCACGGGTCTGTTCTCCATCTCCATAAATGGTTGGCGCCTCACTAGCCAATAATTTTGTGATGAATATGGGAATTACAGCTGAATAGGTATCCATAATAGATTGTCCTGGCCCGAACACATTAAAATAGCGAAGCACGACGGTTTCCAATTTTTGTGTCTTATTAGCATCGAGCAGATGGCGCTCTCCTGCAATTTTATGCTCGGCATAAGGAGAAAGAGGGTCTAGTAGCATATCTTCGCTGTGTGGTGGAGCTTGTTTGCCGTAAACTGCAGCTGAAGAGGAGAATACAACCCGTTTAACCTTGGCCTTGATCGCTGCATCAATGACTTTTCTGGTGCCTTCATCATTTACACTGCGAGATAACCCGGGGTTGTCAATGCTTTCTTGAACGCTAACCAGGGCTGCCATGTGGAATACAATATCGATCCCTTTCATTGCGCTTGCCAACGTCCCTTCGTCTGTTATTGTTCCGTTTATGAAGTCGACATTGGCTTGAGCCCTCACCAGTAATTCATTCGCTTTCTGGGATGAGGTGAGGTCATCAAGGATCCTAACTTCTTTCACTCCACATAGGGCAGCCACGAGATTTGAGCCTATGAAGCCTGCTCCGCCTGTAACGAGGATGGAGCTTCCCTGGATAGCCTCCAGGTCCAGAGCACGTCTGCCCATCTCGTTGGTCATGCCATGAGATTCAAGCAACCCCTTATAAATAGTTGCTCTATGCAACCATATAAGGTTCGTTCAAAAACTAAACAAACTTTGTAAAACTAAACAAAACTACCTGCTTTGAAAAACCAAACACCAAACAAACTTTGTAAAACTAATCTAAACTACTTACTTTGATGTATGAAGAATCTATAAATGTAGAATCTATAAATGTAGTATCTATAAATGTAGTTAAGATAATATATGAATACACTCTAAAGCATTTTAACTGGTTTCATTGGCGGTGTCTCTTTGAATGATCTACTTCTCAAGATTGTCACGAGAATGAACAAACGTCTGGCCATTACGGTCTTGGGCATTGCCGTATGCATAATGTATCTTGTCGGTACATCTATTCTAATTCAGGGTCTAGATGTGGGAACTGCCGAAGTTGGTTCTCTGACTCAAAAAGGATTTTATATCGTTTTTGACGAGAACACCCTCAGCGAGAGCAGGCTTGATTCTTCAGAGATCGACCGGTGGCCGGGGGTGTATTCTACAGGGACGATGCTACCAGTTACCGTAGAGGTTGATGGCGGGGCTACTCTTGATACTTTTCTGATGGTGGTGGACGATGACGACAACCTGATCGGACTTGGAGAGGTCCAGCTATCGACAGAGGTCCTTCCAGGAATTGATCTGGACATACCTAGGGGGTCGAGTATAAACCTTACATGGGCTCAAGGTTCGATGCCTACCAGGGCAACTCAAGATTTCAATCCTTATTCTTCCCAGATATTTTCAGACGACATGATCCTTGCCTCTAGGTCTTTGGGTGAGATTATTCAGCCAGACATTATCGGGAAGGTCTCCTTTGTAATTTTACCGGCTGAGAACTATGAGGCCATTGCCATTGCAAGGGATGCAGGCTATCATGTCAAGCAGTCTGTGGGTATGCTAGATTTCTTCGAGCAAGGAGTCAATCAGGTAGAAGCCGACCTCTGGGGGCTTGTTGGCATCTCGGCAGTCATCATCATTCTCATGGTATATAGCATTCTTTCGATTGAGATCCAGTTTAGAACCCCAGAGATAAGGATAATCAAATACCTGGGTCTTGGGCCAAGAGATGTTCTCTGCCTTTTCCTTATCCAGGCAGCCTACTTGGGATTACTTGGAGGCCTAATTGGAGCCTCGCTTGGCATAGTAATTGCCAATTCCCTGACATCGGTCGCGCCTATGTTTGGTCTTAAATCCATGATCTATCCTGCAGTATCGTTCACTTCACTTGGAATTCCTCTTGCATTATCCGTTGGCGCAAGCATCATAGGTGGTTTTTATCCCGCCTATAAGGCATCTTGCACATCTGTGCGGGGCATGAGGGAGGTGCTATGATGCTGCTCAAAAAAGAAGCGTTCCTATGGATTACTCTCTGTTCCATCCTATTCTGCGCCTCCATCCCTGTCCTTGTGGGGGTGAGCTTGGGTCCAACATCCATTTTTTCCTCTCCAGACATCGTGGTACTGACCCAGTCCTCACGGGATACTCCACTGGATGTGAACCTAGCATACGGACTTGGTGAGCAGGATTTCATCACCAACGTCAGCCCAGAGATTTATGCCTTTACCTCTACAGTCAATGCTCATACCGGGGTGGAAGAGCCAATCCTGGTTAGGGGGGTTCTTCCTGAATCCTTTCTTGAGCTGGAAAGAGGGTATGTATTTAGTGGGAATTATTATTCAAACGAGAGTTTCATTCTATTGGGGGAGGTTCTTTCAGAGAGACTTGGATATGGTGTCGGAGATAGAATGACAATAACCGGCTCTCTTAACCCTGCGTTTTTCGAGGTTACGGTAACTGGTATATATCGGGCGGAAACGTCGGTAGATGATGAGATGTTGGTTCCCTTAGACCTATCACGAAAAATGGCCGGCCTGACCACTAATAGCATTCTTTCTATAAGGATTAGGACCACTGACTATGGGGCTCTGAACTCATATCTGATCCAGAACATCCTCAATGTAGACATTGGTGGGGGCGACTCAGGAACTGGTACGAATGGCGGCACAACAGATGGGAATACCTCTTATGAGCAGGAGGTCGCCCAGGACCTGGCATTAAAATATTTCAAACCAAGCCACCTCAATGAGACCAGTGACAGCTTCATCTCGACATTCATCCAGAAGGGCAGTGGCAGCATAGGAATTGTAATAACTGGCTTTATTGTTCTGAATGCAGTTCTAATCTTCATGGGAATTTCATCTATTTTCCTTAGAGGCCTGATTGAGCGCAGACATGATCTGGGTGTACTCTCGGCTATCGGCGCTAGTAAGTTAAATATACAGATACTTCTTTTCAAAGATATATTGTTGATGTCACTATTAGCTACTGGCATAGGGGTGACAGTAGGAGTGGCCACAGCTTATTTCATAAGTGAGAGCAATCTACTCCTAGCCTTTGGTCATGTTGTACGCCCTATCATTAATCTAGACCTGGTGCTCATCATGGTGGCAGCATCCATGGCCATTGCAGTATCTTCGGGAGTTCTTGGAACCGCCTGGCAACTGAGTAAGGCACCTCAGGATCTTATTCATGGACGGGACGTTTTGCAACCCGAAGGCGATATGGATGGGCTTGTGAGCCTCTTGGAGGTAAGCTCTTGAGACGGATGGATTTGTTTGCATCATTATCCCTGTTCATGCTGGCAATCAGCCTGAGGCTCATTCCTTTGACTTTTTCAAGCCAGCCATATAATATTGATGGTTTCCCGCTTGTAAGACTTTCTGAGCATTACCTGGCTGAAGGTGTCTGGTCATTAAACAGCTTGCCAGGGTCAGGTTATTTGCTTGAATACAATAACAAATTGCCTGCGTTTCCGTTACTGCTGGCAATGTTCTCATCCCTAACTGGACTAGAGCCAATGAAGGCAATTGGAATCATGGTCGCTTTGATATCGTCCATCACCATTGTGGCTGTTCATTCAATCACATTACGCATCACCAGAAGTTCATATGCTGCTCTTGGGGCCGGTTTGTTCCTTGCCTTTAGCGGGATCTCAGTTTATCTTGGCGCCGCAGCAATGAAACAGGTGATCGCGTTCCCATTAATTCCCCTGACTGCCTACCTATATGCAACACGTGCCGACTCCAGGAACAGAATTCTTGCTGCTCTGTTACTTCTGACGTTCCCTGTTATCCATCATCTCTCCACGCTTATTGTGTTTCTAATTATTGGCATGATATTTATTGCCGACCAGGTCAAGGCCTATTCGATCCAAGAATTTTGCCTTAAAAAGCTAGTTCTTGATCTGTTGCTTGGGCCTGCTTTGTTGCTGGTTTCCATAGCCTATTACAACTTTTCCGGCATGCTGGATCTAAACATCGGAAAATTATATTCCCCAATGTCGCCTAACACTGTTGCCTTGCTTGGCTCTGTATTCTTCCTTTTCTCGATGATCGCAGCCAGAGCAGTAGTTGCAAGATCAACTCGCACACGCTCCCCGCTTCTAACTCCGGTATTCATTGTTCCAATAATCGGGGCAGGTGTTTTGCTGCTGAATATGGAAATGAAAATGTTTTCAGGAACCATCCTGACCAGTGCTTCCCTTGTGCGTTCCATGATCCCCTACTTTCTGTTGCTAGCGCTTGGTGCCATCGGCGGTGACATCCTTGCCTTTTCGAGCAGTAGGCATCGCTCGTTCATGCTAGCTATGATCTTTGCACCGCTTTCTCTCATGGTCTATGCCTTGGCCAAGGGGTTGGACATCCCATCCTTTGACTTGATCTACAGGACCTTTGGTTTTCTTGAGCTCGGCCTTGCTTTATGCGTGGGCATTGGCCTGGGTCACATGATCGCATGGCTGAGCCGGACAAGATTGGTGGCAGACACCCCTGGAGGCTCAACCATAGTCTTCCGTTTAAGAAAGATGTGGATTCCAACCTTAGCTCTATTTTGCGGGTTGTGTATATTCATTACTCCCATGGCATTTTCAATGGAGGAATTAACAGGTTTTAAAACAGTCACCACTGATCAGGAATTCAGTGCGCTAGAGTTTGCAGGGTCGCTTAATGGTACTCTATGCACAGACCAACCATTCTCACACATCGCAGCACCCTATTTTGGATCGGACACCATTGGTACCCTACCGCTGTACTTGAGAGACAATGGCAATATCAGCTCTTGCGAGACCTTTCTGATAATGAATGATTGGGTCCGCACAGGTGGCCAGTTATACCCGTTTGACCCCATCAAGGTACCAGCAGCAAAGCTCAACGGTCTCGTCAATTCCAACAATCTGGTATATCATTCCGGTAGCGGTTACGACCAGATATTCCTCCTTTTGGAGGATTGACCATGGATGATGGATTCACTATGAATGACGATTAATAATTACTGGGGGATTGACTATGAATGACGAATTGGCTAATACTGGAGGATTGAGATGAATAACGAATTACCCCTGGGGGATAACACATTTCTCGAGCTAAAGTTGCGATTCGTTAGTGAGGACGTAGCCCAATATATTGCCAAAAGCATCAGTGTAGATGATGATGGTTTTATTTTCACACAGGTAAATGGTTGCGAATTAATAGCTACTGCAAAGGCACGAACTATCGGAAGCCTCAGGCATACCCTTGATGATTATCTTGGCGCGTTATCAGTTGCCGAGAGCTTGATGAAAAAAGACACGGAATGAAAGGAATAGAAAAATAATCCATTTTTTCTTTTTTCTTTTATCTTTGAGTAGGTCTGAGCTCTATTGATTCTATATGTGCAATCCTTTCATTATTCTTTGTTGCCGTCTCTGACCTTGACAGCCACACCTGTATTGAACTCCATCATCTCTTTCTCTACAAGAATTGCCTGTCCAACCGCCACAAGCGTGTCGTTTGAGGTCACAACAATCACCTCGTCACCTGGCCTGACCCTTGTGTCGCACTCCTGCACGAACTTGGCAAACACATTCCGTCCATCTCGGTTGAAATCGCTGGTATCGTCCTGAACCACCACTCTCATGAATGGTCTAGCAAATCCGGAAAGAAGCTTTCTAGCTCCTGGTAGCTTTAGGCTAAATAGCCCATCCCTTGCACGCAGGGACAGCACATGCTCCACATTAACCAGCACGTTACGGACGCGAAGTGTATTTTTAGATATGACTAGTGATATCTCAGCATCAAAAAGAACTTCTGAGGCTCCCTTTCCGAATTGCATATCGCTCAGTGCTCTAATACGCCATATATCCATCTCATCGGAGCTGAGGTAGCCCTCGAATTCTCGGACCTTGTTCTTTTCTTGCCCAATTTCTGAGTGATCAATTTCTGCAATCTCCATTTGGAAGCGCGCCCTGTCCTTCTCGTCATCCCATTCCAATATGCCAGGTTGTCCGTTCTTTCCCATCTTTTCCAGGTATGCTTTTCTGACCGCACCTGCAACAGCTCTCTCCTCCTGGCAGCCAGCCTCTGAGTTTGGAGTTTCTGACTGGGCAAGCGGATACATATGGTCAAGCTCCATCGGTACAGGTCCGAACCACGTATCGAAAAGCACATGAATATTTCCATTTTCCATTAAGGGCATCAGTTGCTCGTGCCATGGTCTGGTGAATGGTTTGACATCGCCTTTCATTTCGATAA
>JAUVCJ010000030.1 GCA_030595765.1 Thermoplasmatota archaeon
TCGGAGATGCTGGCAACGACTGGAACCTTGAGGTCATTGTTGACCACTATATCAAGTAATACTGTCTACATTTTTATGCTTGCTATTCTGAAACGAACAGACCTACTTAGTACACTCGTAGCCAAGGCTTTTGTGTTTGTAATTATGCTGTAATATCGACACCACACTCAGGGCAGAATTTGCCTGAGGATTCAGCACCGCACTTAGGGCACTTTGGCTTTTCCTGGCTAGATCCACATTCAGGGCAGAACTTGGCGCCTTGGGCAATGTCCTTACTGCATTTGATGCAGGCCTGTTTTGATTCTGATACGGTTTGAGCTCCACAATGAGGGCAGAACTTGGCATCCTTGTTCATTGGCTTTGTACAACTGAGGCAGGCAATGGTAGCCACGACCGCTGCTGTTGTTGCTGCAGCGGCATTGGGCTGAGCGGAAGCCGCCATAGGTGCGTTTTGTTCCATTCCTTGGGTCATAGACCCGCCCATCGCTGCTCCCATGCCCAATCCGGCTCCTAGGCCTACACCGGCTCCTGCAAGCGCTCCAGCGCCGCTAGTGTTACCTGCGGCGGTCTCCATGGCCTTACCTGCCTGCATCTGCATGTAATTAACGCCAAGGGCTCCCATGGCTCCTCGCTTATCAATGGCTTCCTGCACTTCGGTTGGGAGATTTAGGTTCAAGCCTGCTAGCTTTGTTATCTCGATACCATATCTCATTGTGTCGTCCTTGATCTTCTGAAGGACTATCTGCTCGATTTCCATTAAGTATGCTGGCAGATCGAGAATGCTCAGCTGGGTATCGCGCTTAAGCTCGCCTATTGCATCATTGAGCCCCATCACAAGCTGCTCCTTCATCCAGTCAACCACTTCAGCGCTATGGGCTCTCCCCTCAGTACCAACAAACTGGCTGATGAATAAAAGCGGGTCTTTTACCTTGTAGGAAAACCGTCCGAACATTCTGATGCGAATCATACCGAACTCGTTGTCCCGGAATGCCAGCGGCTCGCTGGTACCGAATTTCCCTCTCATTTCCCTACGCTGAACATAATAAACCTCACCCAGTTGCTTTATGCCAGTGAGGCCCGCAACGATCTTTGTCAGGATCGGTACGTTCAAGGTAGTAACAGACACCCTGCCTGGTGTGTCGAAGACATGCATGGCCTTACCATCTCTGAAGAACACTGCATATTCGTCCTCTTTTACCACGATGTTATCGTTCAAATGTAAATTTCGAGGAACACGCCACATAACGTTCTCACCCTTGGCGGTATCATCCCATGAAAAAGTGTTGCGTGCAATATCTCCTTTTGAATCCTTTTTAAATGCCATTATTATTTCCCTCCATCAACATTGTGATTTTTACTTATTTTCAATACATAACAATTGTTACATCATACATGTTCATATTTACCATTATAGAACACATTGAGATTCCTTTCAAAAGGCTCCCAGGCCTGCAAAGGCCTCGCGCCTGCCATCAAACGTTTGTGAGAAGTTTAGCAGCTCATTCTTCATTTCTGCCAGGTCTTGAGCGAGCTCAGGTTTGCCGTCAATTATCTTGCTGTTCATCGCACCAACTAGCGCTGCCATTGCCTGGACGTTTGCAATGAGAGATAGGTCCATTTCGTACATCTGATTCAATTCATTCTCCATGACCTTGAAATCTGGGCTGATGCCGGTGTAGCCCTGCTCTGCATGTCGGATCCGATTCTCGATCGTATGGAAGTTATTGGAGATGTTCTTTACATCCTCTATCAAAGCCAGTTGCATGCCCTTTATTATGCCCTCACGAACGGTCTCGAACCTGTCCTTGACATGGGATATCCTATCTGCAAGCTGTTTTCGTAGTAGTGAATCTGCAACTCTGAGGTCCTCTCTCACCCTGTATCCCCTGAATCCTGGAATGGCCAGTTCGATCTGTTTCACAAGGCCTCTATCACTCTCGACTTTTGTTCTAAGGTCTGTACTCATTATATCTCTCCATTAATCTATTATTGCTTATTGGGATGTATTCTTACTTGTTTGGATGTGTTCCTGTTTTTGTATTTGGATGTGTTACTCCGAATACTCATCTTCGACCTGGGATTCCTTATACTGGTTGATGCCGATACCAATGATGCCGAAGCCTATCAGGGCTATTACGATCGCAATGCCCCATCCAGCAGATATGGCTCCGATTGCACTAAGAAAGTAGAAGCCGAAAGGTACGGACAATACCATGCCAAATCCTATCATTGCATTGGATTTTTTATGCCCATTCACTCCTCCAGTGTCAACAAAGGCCAGGGCTATTATGCTCACACCCACCATCAAGAACCATAGAGATGCTCCTTCCCCAGCAGTTCTTAGCACTCCAGATATACTGAGGCTAACGCAAATTCCTGCAAAGACAAAGGCCAATCCGTATGCGATGTACATTAGGAGATCTTTTTTATTCATTCTAATCCCTCTCTAATTCGTATTTTTCTTAGGTGTTAGATGGTTATTGCTTATATTTAACTTATTGTTTTCTAGGGATATCCCTGGGGTTACCCTTTGAGGATTCATTGAGCTGACCAAAGATATCGCGATCTTTCCGGCCTTTTAATCTAAGTGTTACAGCTTATGTACAACCATGCCAGACCTGAGCTTCGGTTCGAACCAGGTGCATTTTGGAGGCATAACATTTCCGCTATCAGCAACAGCCATTAATTGGTCCATGGATACTGGATACATCGAGAAAGCAACCTGGAATTTACCGGAGTTCACAAGCTTCTCCAACTCCTGGGTGCCGCGAATACCGCCTACGAACTTGATCCGATTGTCTGTGCGGGGATCATGGATGCCTAACACCGGACTTAGAAGATTCTCCTGAAGTATCGAGGCATCTATGCTCTTTACAGGGTCATCGACCGGATAGCTGCCTGCAATCGGAGTAAGACCCAGCCATTTACCATTTAGATACATGGAGATATGTTTCAGGCTCTGTGGTGAGGGGTTAGCACTCTCGCTGATCTCGAATTTCTCTCCAACCTTTGCCAGGAACTCCTGAGGCGAAAGGCCGTTAAGGTCCTCAACTGCCCGATTGTAGGGTTGGATCAACATGTGGCTCTTTGGAAACGAGACTGCCAGAAAATAATTGTATTCCTCATTGCCAGTGTGGTCTGGGTTTTCCTCTCTCTTTCTTTGAGCAATGATGGTGCCAGATGCACTTCTGTGGTGTCCATCAGCAACGTAAAGATGATCTACACCGCCGAATATGTTCTGGATGCTCTGAATGTCGGCAGCAGCATCTACCACCCATAATGTATGGCCTATCCCATCTTCAGCTACGAAATCCACAGCTGGAGTGTTGGCGCATATCTTTTCCTGTAGTGTATTGAAGGCCTCATCATCATGATATGTCAAGAACACTGGCCCACACTGAGCATTCTGTGTCTGGATGTGCCTGATCCTGTCGTTCTCCTTGTCAGGACGGGTGAACTCATGCTTCTTGATCCTATCATTCTCGTAATCTGTTGCAGCCACACAGCCTACAAGACCATACTGCTGGTGCTCTCCCATGACCTGCTTGTAGATGTAGAACATCGGCAATTCATCTTGAACCATAACGCCATCTGTTTCCAGTCTTGCTAGGTTCTGAGCACCTTGATCATAGACCTCATCTGCATGAACATCTAAAGAAGGCGGCAGGTCAACTTCGGGCTTTACAACACGAAGAAAGCTATTTGGGTTCTTTTGAACGATTACCCTAGCTTCATCTGAATCAAGCACATCATAGGGTGGGGATGCAACTGCTTCTGCCATTTCATTTGTAGGCCTAAGTCCTCTGAACGGCCTCATTATTACCATGTGTTTTACACTCCATATTTTAAATTAATAACTAGGTTGCAAGTGAGATGAAGTCACAATTCACTTGAGTTTATTAAGCTCCTCTATCACGGCTTCCGCAACCATGGTGCCTGCTCTAAGCTGGCCTTCCTTGGTCTGAGCACCGATGTGAGGAGTGAAGAACACGTTATCCAACCCGAACAGTTTGTGGTCTGCGCTTGGTGGCTCCACCTCAAATGTATCTAGACATGCTGCTCTGACCTTGCCAGAGACCATAGCATCATAGAGGTCATTTTCCTCAATAATGCCGCCTCTGGAAATGTTGAGAATGACCACGCCATCCTTCATCTTGGAAAAGGCCTCGGCATTGATCATGTGCTTTGTCTCTGGGGTGAGCGGGCAATGAATGGAGATGACATCGCTGCTGGCCAGAACCTCTTCCAGACCGCACATTGAAAAGTCCGCGCATTCGGCATAAGCATCGAAGGCCTGGACCTTCATCCCAAATGCCATGGCTCTGGTGGCTACAGCCTGCCCTATCCTGCCGATGCCTATCATTCCAAGGGTCTTGCCAAAAAGCTCTAACCCCTTAAGTTGCTTCTTCTCCCATTTCCCGGCCTTGGTGCCAACGGTTCCTCTTACTATGTCCCTGTGGGCAGCCAGCATGTGAACCATTGTCAGCTCTGCAACAGATGCAGTGGTTGCAAAAGGCGTGTTCCTAACAACTATTCCCTTTTCCTTGCAATGCACCAGATCCACGTTATCTAGGCCAATTCCAGCCCTTCCAATGACCTTCAGTTGTGGTGCTGCATCGATAAGTTCTTTCGTTGCTTTTGTGGCACCTCTAACAACAAGTGCGTCACAGTCTGCGATCACCCCAGGCAGGTCTAGTTTGGGTATGTCCCACCCTTCTACAACGTCGAATCCAGCGTCCCTAATCATCTGTACGCCCTCGGCAGCCAGATTATCTGATACTAGTACTTTCATTTATTTCACTCTCCTAATTATAAATATTAAAGTTTCCAATGTCAAAGTTCCCAAATTTCCTCGATGACGTGAAGCAAAGCCTTGACATCATATGGAGTATGTTCTCCCATGTGGCCAATCCTGAAGGTCTTGTTCTTCAATGCTGCTCCGTATCCGTTGGCTATCATGTGGCCAGCTTTGGCAAGTTCTTTGTTGAGGGCTGGTACATCCAATTCTTTGGTGTTTGCAATGGTTGATACTGTTATTGATTCGTATCCCTTCTCTGGGAACATCGCAAAGTGCTTGTTTGCCCACTCTTGAGTGATCTTGGCCATTTCAGCGTGCCGTTCATACCTTGCTCTTGGCCCCTCTTTGAGCATTCTTCCAAGCTGGTAATCAAGGGCATAAAGCAGTGATATGTTAGGTGTGGTTGGGTTCTGATGCCTTTTTTCCCAGTCCTTGTGGTGAGCCAGCAGGTCAGTGTAGTATCCTCTATTGGTTACTTCTTCAGCTCTCTGGACCGCAGCATCCGAATAGCAGGCGATGGAAAGCCCTGGTGGAAGTGCAAAGCACTTCTGGGTGGAGGTGAACAGCAGGTCAGTGTTCATCTCTTCAGGGACGATGTAATCCCCACCAGCTGATGATACCGCATCTACTGCGAAAATGATGTGTGGATACTCCGCTTTTATGGCCTTGCCGATATCGGCAATGGGGTTGCGAACACCAGTAGAGGTCTCGTTATGAACGATTGCAACGGTGTCGTAATCATCTTTTGAAAGAGCTTCCATCACTGCTTCGGGCTTGATGGCCTTGCCCCACTCTACATCAAGTAGGTCTACATCCTTGTCACAGGCTTGGATGGTCTGATACATTCTCTTGGAGAATGCACCACACACTCCAGCCAACGCCTTCTTTTTGACAAAATTGCGTGCAATAATATCCATCCAGATCGTCCCTGATGATGTGATCGTCGCAACATTCTGTTTGGTCTGGAAGAATTCTTTGAGCTGACCTATGACACTCTCGTAAAGTTTGGTATATTCGGGAGCGCGATGGCCTATCAGCCATTTTGCCTGTTGCAACAGCACGTCCTTATCGGGTTCCGTGGGTCCAGGTATCCATAGCTTCTTATGTGACATTTTTAACACCTGTTCCGGCATGTAGAATGGATTAATTAATCTTTACCTTCGCATAATTTTCGTAGTTAGTATGATGTTATTAAACCAGAATTATTCATAGAGCACTTTTACGTAGGAAATACCAGCGCTCTTATAAGCATCAACTGAAAAATATAAAGCTATTTATACGTGTGAGCCAGATTACTAGGCAAGTGATCATATGCTAGACATTGCCCTTTTTCGAGAAGCTCCAGAGAGGATAATTGCGGATCTTGCAAAGAGGGGTATCGGGTCAGAACGTGTGGACAGTGTCATTAGGCTTGACCAACAATGGCGCGAGCTTATCAAGGTAAACGATGAGCTGAAGCATCAGCGAAACGTTGTTGCCAAGGAGATCCCAGTCCTGAAAAAGGCTGGTGAGGATGCGTCCGAGAAGATTAGCCAGATGCAGGCCGTTGGGGAGAACATCAAGGCCAATGATGAAAGAATGGCTGAGCTTTTGAAAGAAAGAGATTCACTTCGGATGAAGATACCGAACTTGATGCAGGATGATGTGCCAATCGGAAAGGATTCATCTGATAATGTGCCAATTCGCCACTGGGGTGAGAAGGTCATCCATGATTTCGAGGCCAAGTCCCATCAGGACCTTATCGAGAGCCTTGAGCTGGGTAACTTTGAAAAGCCAAGCAAAGTGTCAGGCGCTGGCTTCTATTACCTTTACGATGGCCTAGTCCTGTTAGACCTGGCGCTTCAAAGATTTGCTCTGGACATCGCAATGAAAGCAGGCATGACTATTGTGGCACCGCCGCTGATGCTCAGAAAGGAGGTGCTGGAAGGATTGGTTGACCTCTCTGACTTTGAGGAGGTTATCTACAAGATTGAGGATGAGGACCTATTCCTGATAGCCACCTCAGAGCATCCGCTTGGAGCATTGCACATGGACGAGATCATTCCAGAGCACCGTCTTCCACTCAGATACGCAGGTGTAAGCCCATGCTTCCGCAAAGAAATAGGTGCTCATGGAGTTGATACCAGAGGGATATTCAGGTCTCATCAATTCAACAAAATAGAGCAGTTCAGCTTTACAACGCCTGAAGAGTCTGCCGCAGAGATGGAATTTCTATTAAAGAACGCCCAAGACCTGTTCCAGGCTCTGGAGATTCCGTATCGGGTCGTCAACATCTGCACAGGTGACCTTGGAGGTACTGCCTCGAAAAAGTACGATATCGAGGCATGGATGGCCAAACAAGGGGAATACAAGGAAGTTGTATCATGCTCGAACTGCACCTCCTACCAGGCTCGCAAACTGAATATCAGGGTTGAGCGAAAAGATGGCTCCAGGGAGATATTGCACACCCTAAACTCTACGGCCATTGCAACATCAAGGGCAATGGTTGCTTTACTGGAGAATAACCAGGACTCTAATGGGAAGGTAAAGGTCCCGAAGGTCCTGGTCCCTTATATGAATGGCAAAGAGCAACTTTAGCTCTGAGCCCAGATCTAGATCGCTCCTCAGATCAAGCATCAGAGTGACCATCAGTTCAACCACCTAAAAATCAAAAAGAAGCAAAGCCAGGCATAGATGGGCGATTTTAGAAGATAAATAAAGAAAAAGGGAACACTGCCTCTCCCTCAAGGACCGTTCCCGCCATTAACCCAGACTGTTTGTCCAGGTCTTGACTATTCAATCAAGGTTGCAGCTATATAAATACCTGAGTTGGGAATTATCATCAATACACCAAAAACGATGGTGTTTTTAAGGTGTAACTGTGGTGATAATACCTACTGGGTTGGAGAGCGCATAATTGGATTGAGCAGAATGTGGTAAGCTTAAGCACTATGTGGATAGCTTGAAAAGAGTATCGTTTGATTGGCAAGTGCCTTGTTAGCTTTAGCATAGTGTGGCTAGCTTGGGCAGTATGTGCCAGTAATTGATTGACTTGAGGATAATAGCTTCAATATGGAGATATCATCGCTTCTTGTGCCTCTCATCTCTCATAAATTCTTTTTCCATTATAGATTTATTATTCTTCTCCCATTGTTGCTCTGGAGTTTTGACTAGACTCCGCTTAGGAGCAGTAAATACATCTTCAGGAGTGAACGATCTTGCTGTGACTGGATGAGATTCCTTTAGAAATACAGGTTCCACTGGTTCCGGGCACTCCACCTGACCCTTCTTTCTCTCGTAGTAAATAACAGCCATGGTTGTGGATGCAACGGTCATGACGATGATCATGAACGTGATGTTGAGGAACTGAGCTTGAAAAGGAGCCATCAAAGTGTGGTAATCAATGTTTATCGTAGGGTCGAAATATGCCACAGTAAACGGGAGGGAAGCAAGAACTGCTTGAGCCAAACCTCTAGCGGACATTGACCAGATAGCTCCTTTGTCAGCCTCACTTTCAGGGTGGAGCTTGACAGTAACGATCGAGCCCATGTATCTAATAAGCTGGATGGCAATGAACATCAACACGACACCTATCAGGACCAGCGTAAAGGTATTATTGAGATTGCCAAGGGCTGGAATTAGCGAAGTAACGTTCAGGTTTGTGAGCTGAAGACTGAAAACCGCTCCAAGATAAACAAAAAAGTAGGTTCTTATCAGGAATGTTATCTCCTCGTGAACTTCCTTTACTTGCTCGCTGAACACAAGCGGCTCTTCTACTCTGAACATGGCTCCGATGTCATGACGATTGGATAGCACCACTCCAAAAATCAACACTGCCATGGGGCCGGAGCCTCTTAGAGCCTCTACTATCCCATACAGCAAGAACATGGCTCCAAGCGTAATAATGAACGAGAATCTCATACCTTGGAATTTTGTGTTGAGCCGTAGCCACATGAAGCCACCAAGAGCTCCTCCTAAAAGTGCTATCAGAAAGGCACTTACCAGGTAACCAATAACCCCCACTATGCCAGTATTCTCAGAACCATGAGCTATAATGTCTATGAGCGAGATCGCAAGAATTATAGATAATACATCAACCAAAACAGACTCCAGGACCAGTAGGGTCCTTGTCTCTTCGGATATGTTCATTCCCTTGACCACGGTAATTACCACTGCTCCAGAAATGCCACCAATGATCGTTCCCAGTAGCAACCCTACCACAAATGGGTAACCAAGAATAACAAAGGCTATCAAAGTTACAGCAAGGACGGTTGCAACAAAGATGATGGTCGAATGGATTATTGCAATCTTTAACTTGCGCAGGACAGTTGCAAAGTTGAGGTTCAACCCCCCCTCGAACAGGATCATCAAAAGAGCCAGAGTGGTGAAATAAGGAGCGATAGTCCCCAAAGACGATGCACTTATCAACGGAGTTCCAAATATCATGGCATCAATAGGCCCCAAGAGAAGTCCAATGAAAACAAGTAAAAGTATGTCAGGCACCTTTGTCTTATCAAACATCTTAACTCCAAGATATCCAATGAAAATGATCACACCCAGTAGCGTGAAACCAAGATACACTTGTACTCCACTCATCGCATCGAAACCCAGATTGCCATTGCCGTTATTAAAACTTGCATTTTGGTATCTATTTGGGAATTTGGTGGAAAAAGACTATTTTATATTGAACATCCGGGTCAATGGTTGATGTTGCATTGAGCATTTTGGCTACAAGATTATGTTGTATCCCATCAAGGACATCATCAATCGATTATTAGGTCACGTTTATTCCTGAATCCTCTTTCTGAATCCATCTATGATTATCTTTCGAAGCTCTTTTTCCCCTTTTGCCTTCATCCATTTTCTGTCAAAATCAGGCTCTTCAACAACATTGGCGAACCACATCAAAGAATGAAGATAGAAATTGTATTCATCGGATGTTGATATAACAAATATGATCGCTTTAGCTCGGGGTTGTTTGCTAGAGAATAAAATTCCTTTTTTGCATCTGACCAGAATGATGTTGAATTTATGGCGTTTAGGAATAATTAAGGTTGGCATTATAACACCAGGCTTGATCATTACGCTACCATCGTTCTCCCGTTCCAATAATAATGGAAATATTTTATCCTCATCCACATCTATTAGGTCCTTGAGTATGTGAGTGATCCTTTTTGTGAATGCAATTGGAGGCATGTGAGCCCCTTTAAAATCGAGAACCACAGCTTTTCGTATCATATCCTCAAATCTTCTTTCTGAGACATTGTCCCTTTCGATCAAGATCTCTCGCAGTTCTTCATCCAGAAGGTTGTCTGCGGACTTTTCCCCTGTAATTCGATGAATGATCCGCAATAATGCATATTCTCGCTTTATTTTTTTGTGCGCATAGCCATAATACCATGCTAGACTGCATAGAATAAAAATTCCAACCACCATCAAAGGAATTGCACCCATTTGGAGAATGAGATATGAATATAATAGGATGCCAATTATTTGCAACCAAGGAAAAAATGGGGCCTTGTACTTCGGCTTATAATGCTTTATGTTGCTAAAACGCATGAAAATAATAGCGAAATTTATAAATATGAATAGTAGCAACACGAGTGTTGAAGCCACCTTTACGATGCCATATATATCCAAAAACAAGATCAGTCCGATCATAAAACTCGATGTGAATATCAAGGAATTGATTGGTATTCCCTTATCTGATATTTTTGTGAAAGATGGTGGCAATAAATGATCCTTGCTCATAGCCATTGGGTACCGTGATGAGGAAAGTAACCCTGCATTTGCTGTTGTTATAAAGGCTAGGATTGCTGCAAATGACATGATAATTATGCCAGCGGGCCCAAGAAAGGCACCACCACTTAAAGACACAGGCATTAAAGAACTGGTTAAAGTGTCGTTGTCTAGTGTGCCGACAGTAACAAAGACCACTAAAAAATACAATATTGACACGCTTATCCATGAAAGTATCATTCCAAGAGGTATGTTTCGCATTGGATTTTTAACCTCTTCAGCAACGCTACAGACCTTTGTCAGGCCCATGAACGATACGAAAACTAGTCCAGAGGTGGCAATGATGGGGCTGATGCCAAAAGGCGTGAAGGGAACAAAGTTAGATGGCTCAATAAAGAAAAAACCTATCGTGACATAGAAAACAAGTATGCAAATGATGCATATGACCAGGATGTTCTGGATCTTGCTAGTATGCTTGACACCTCTCATGTTAAGCAATGTAAATACCACGCAAAACGCAATTGCTATGATCTTGATGTGTATTTGGGTAATTCCAGGATTGAATAGTTGGACAAATGCACCTATGCCTATCAATGCAAAAGCTGTTTTAGCTGTGAAAGAAAACCACGAAGCTAGCCCACCAATGGTCCCGATGGTAGGCCCCATGCTTCTATCGATGAAAAAGAAGTCGCCGCCTGCTTTTGGCATGGCTGTTGTAAGCTCTATTTTTGAAAATAACGTTGGAATCATAATGATGCTGGCAATGATATATGAAATTATTACAGAAGGACCAGTATTAGCATATGCAATACTAGGTAAAATGAATATTCCTGAGCCTATCATTGCCCCAGTTGCAATGCAAAATACTTCAAGGAGGCCTAGGTGTTTCTTTAACTTCATTTCAATCTTTCCAAATTTATGCATCAAGGTGTCAGCATCATGCCTAAACCAGTGAATAACCCCAATGAATGAGGATTATTTAATCATACCTCAGCAGAGTCTATTGCGTAAATATTGCTTCACTTGTACGCCTTTATGAAGGCAGCGATAGACCGATCATAGGTTCTCTCTGCCTCAGGCGGGAACAGACATCCAGGAATTTCGCCTAGCCTTCGGTGATATGCGATGCACTCGCAGCAGATCCCGCGTTTGTCACAAGTAGTGTAGGTGCAGGTACAGGTGCTTGCGTTCTCCTCTTTTTTACATTCCATGTTAATCCTCCTAAGTTTTCAATTCTTGAATGGATAATGTAATAGCTCCAGTTTAATGTTAAATTCTTCTTTGGTTTTAAAAATTGAGCGCCCCGACGGGAATTTGAAACGCTAAGCTCTGGTTGCCAGAGCCGCTCTCAAATTCCCGGTAAGATCTCAATTTGCCTTTGGTTTTAAAAATTGATCGCCCCGACGGGAATTTGAATCCCGGTCCCTGGCTTTCTGTAGCGCCGCATACAGGATTAGTGGAATCCATGATTTTGCGCTACGACAGGCCAGGATGATAGGCCGCTACACTATCGGGGCACGAGGTTTGCGAGTGACCCAGATAGTGTTCATCCGCAGTATGGCCGGAGGCCATACCAGGACACTATGCGCCAATGGCGCATAGGTGCTATCGGGGCATTGGATTTTCTACTTGAATCCAGTAGCCATAGTATAGAAAAGAAGTATTTCAAACTATTGGAATGCCTTGGCTTATAATGGCAATGTAATTGGAAATATTACAGGGCAAAAAAATGCGGGCCAGTCGGGATTTCCGTTGACACCGAATTGCGATGCGATTTCGAACCCGAGTTTGAGGCTCCGGAGGCCCCAGTGATATCCATTGCAGTCAGGGCAGGTTCCTCCTGCCAAGATAGCTACACTACTGGCCCAGGAGTATGTATTTTTGGGCTCAATCTGTCAGGCTTGGAGCCGAGTCATCGCCAGTTCCACGAGACACTTTTGCGCCTTTGGGTGCTGGTTTCTCCTCAACCTTCTTTTTGAACTCAGTGTAGGAGCATTTTCCACAGGATATCCGATCCTTGTGCACTGCCAGGAAAACTCCTCTACCGCATTTGGGGCATTCTCGCCTTGTGCGCTTTAGAATGTTACCCTCAATCTGATAAATATCTCTCTTTGCCAAGTTCACTCCCCCTTATCCTCGCCTTCCTTCTTTTTCTTCTCAAAGAGGCCGTTGCGCTTGAGCACTGATTCTCTTTCTATCTTCTGGGCGGTTTTTTTGTTGGCATATATCTTTGCGTAACCAATGGTTACTGCAATTCCAAACTTTGAGTCCATGTTGTTGACCAGTATCTTCTCCTTAGGCTCTCCAAGTTGAGACGATATGGCTTCCCGAACCTCTTTGCGGGTTGGGGTCTTGGCCTGGTCATGGGCAATTTTAAACCTTATCTCTGTTCGTTCGAGCAGGACGTTTTCCTCTTTTGAAAGAATCTCTAACTGCATTTTAATTCCTCTGTCATCGCTTCCATGATTGCCATTGATCTCGATTTGTTCTCATTGTCGACCGTTACCACAACCATTCCCCGATCTGGTTGGCCGTAAACGACCTTTGTTCCGAGGGGAGCCAGTACTATGCAAACAAGGGAGGCCAGGTCTTCCTCGCCTTCTACCTCAATGCGTGTGGTTTTGGTTCTAACGAGCGCTTCCTGGATTGCTTTCCAGAGTGCTCGCGTAATCGCCCCCGAAGGGTTCATCACTTTTATGCTTTTCTCCCCGAACTGGGACAAATGCTCCCATCTATCATCGGTTTTTTCTTCCAAACCTGACCTTTTTGTCTGGTTGTCATGTATAATAATTTTAGGAGTTATACCAATCGCTAAGAGTTCGCTTGAGCATACATCGCCAACAGCTATGAATTGATCATTGCTACTAAGATGTTCAGGAGCCTCTTTGTTGGTTATTATCGGTCCCCAGGGTTTTGCAAGGGCCTTGCGAAGGCCTGTTGGCAAAAAAATGGCATCTGCGGAATTGGGCTCAGCGAACCTTGAGAGCATACTGCCCATCGTGGTTAATCCCCAGTTGTTTGGCGATCTCCGAGAATTTAGGCTCCATTACTATAAGGTAGCCAGTCCATTCCTTGGACGTTTCCCCGTTGCATAATGGGCATTTTTCGTTCTCGGTAATGAAACTACATTCTTTACAGGCCTTAGGTGTTATCATCTCTAACTACCCCTTGCTTCATTTTGTCTATCCTCAATGATCCATTCGAGCTTTCCCAGTGCAGGTTGTCTCATGGTAAGGCCGATCTTGCTCTCACGTGGATTTAGCTCGTTGATGCTGGAAGCAACAACTCTCGCAATGACCGTATCTCCAACTCTGAGGTCGCGTTTTGTGTCCTTGCCATTTAGACGTTGATTCCCAACATCAACCTCAATGCGGTCATCCATTACCTGACTTATGTGCAGTAGGCCATCAAGTGGCCCAAACCTGACAAAAGCTCCGAACTTCAGAACCTCACAGACGTTGCCAATAATAACCTCTTGAACATCAGGTCTAAAGGTCAAGGCCTTGTACGTTATCTTCTGATAGACTGCACCATCACCATGGACAATCCTGCCCTGTCCAGACCTTTTAACGTCTGTGACGAGTAATGTAAATGTCTTGTCGTGCCCGATTAGACCCTCAAATGTCTTTTGAGCGAGTTTCTTCGAGAGTATGTCTATGTCCTCCCCGAGCATATCAGGGGGTATGCGAATGACATCTTCCCGTGAGACGAGTTTGTACATTGATTGTCCTCCGTAGAGGTCGGCTAATGGAAAACCCCTATTTTATCTTTTTTCTTGTGTTGGAGTAGTTTTTCCCCCTTATTTTGAATAAAATGTAGGCATTCCGAAATAATATTTAATTCTAAAAGATGGACACGTCACCGGATATTTTAAGTCTAAAACAGCCTATTGAGGTTTAATGGCTCAGTACGATGTAGGTCTGGATTTCGATACGATATCGGAGATATTGGATAATGAACGTTCCAGCAAGCTTACTAGGATTCCCAAGAATTTCTATGTAGAGTTTGCTAGTTACAAAAAAAAGCTGTATAAAAGCTATATGGCAGAATTCAAACTCGACCCCACCTCCCCGACTGCCCGTCATCTGCAAGACGATTATTCTCGCATCCAAATTCGCGGGGAAAAAATATATCACATAAGGGTGGAAAAGATCGTTACCCTTGCGCTTCGAACCATTAGAGGTGCTAAAGCCAATCTTGACCTTTTAACTCCAGAAGAAAAGATAATGTTTGAGGACGTGAGATCAGTTCTAAAACGGGAACAGGAAAGGCTTTTAGACCGGGATTACGGACATGTAGATCCTCCAATTGATGTCGCTCCTGTTCAAGATAAAGTGAAAAACGATCTGGAACCCAACAAGAAGCCCGTAAAAGAGGAACCCGTAAATTCACCAGATCAAAATGCACACCAGCATACTCCCCAGCATACTCCTCAACATCCTGAGGAATCGGAGGAGATTGCTTCAAAAATGCCAAGCCCTGCCACCTCTGAGAAAAACACATCAGCAATGCCTTCACAGCCAGAAGCTCAATCCACTGAAGTTTTAGAACCCACCCAGACGGATTCGAAACCTGATCTAGGCACTAAAACCAGTCTTAACAATAATGCCACCCATGACACCGATAATAGTCCTGACATTGGCACAACTGTCAGCACCAACACCAGCCAGGACATTGACAGCAACCAGGACTCCGATAACAGTCTAAACACTGACACAACTGTAAACACCAACACCAGCCAGGACACTAATACCAACCGGGATTCAGACTCAAGTCAGGATGTTAAAAACAGTAACGACGAGTGCGAACCTGACCAC